>JAPYON010000084.1 GCA_029938175.1 Paracoccaceae bacterium
TGCTGGGGCTAACCGAATATGACCCACTGGTCCACTCGTTGTTCTGGTCACTCGGCATCAACATCGCGGTGTTCGTTGGTTTGTCGCTAGTAGTAACACCGCGCCAGTTGGAACGCATCCAAGGGGCGCAGTTCGTTGATGTATTTCGACAAACCGGTGGGCATAGTGCGGGGGTAGTTATCCACCGTTCGGCCACGTCTGAAGACCTGTTCATATTGGCCCAACGCATCCTTGGGACCGTCCCCTCACACCGCTTGTTCACCCAAGCGGCGGGCGAGCAGGGCCGACAGGTCGGATTACCCGAACCCACGGACAAATTCATCGAAACGCTTGAGCGCGAAATGGCGGGCAGCGTCGGTGCCGCATCTGCTCACGTTATGGTTTCACAAGTCGCAGGTGGCGGCACAGTCTCCGTAGAAGAGTTGATGAAAATCGCCGACGAAACCGCGCAAGTGATGGAGTATTCCCAAAAACTCGAAGTCCAGTCCAGCGAGATGGCCGAGATCTTCAGCCTGCGCACGCACAAGCTTCGCAAAGCGAACGCACAGTTGACCGAGTTGGGTGCGCAAAAAGATGCCTTTCTTTCTCAAATCAGCCACGAGCTTCGAACTCCCATGACGTCTATCAAATCCTTTGCCGAGATTTTGCGTGACGCCGATGATATTTCGTCCGAACAATCCCGTCGGTTCGTGGATATCATCAACAATGAAAGCCAACGCTTAACCAGATTACTGGACGAAATTCTCGACCTCAGCCTCCTGGAAAGCGGGCGCGTAAATTGGCCGCTTGAGGCTATGCCTCTTACACCGGTTATCGATAGCGCCCGCGCCAGCGTCAAAGGGTTGCGGGTGTCTGCCGATGTACAAATCACCTTCAAGGGACCTGACGATATCATCGTCACCGCCGAATTCGACCGACTAGCCCAAGTTTTCATTAATCTACTGTCTAACGCCATCAAATACGGACGCGCTGATATACAAAAAATAACCATAGCGGCGCGCAAAGTCGGCAAAGTAGCAATTATCGAAATATCGGACAACGGTCCCGGCATCCTCTCCAAAGATCGCGAGAAGGTGTTCGAGAAATTCTCGCGGCTGTCAGAAATCACTTTGGCTGGCAGCGCGGGTCTGGGGCTACCCATCAGTCGCGAGATCATGCGGAACCTTAACGGAGACTTAACCGTCGAGGAAAACGCCCCCGGTGCGGTTTTCCGCATCACCTTGCCATTAGCCTAACCTCACGAAATGGTCGAGAACATGTGACCCCATGAAACATAATTCGTCCCTATATAAGGCTGAGACTTATAAACAACCAAAGGACGTAAAATGTTGAACCGCCGCAATTTCCTTGTAACTTCGACCGCCACCATCGAGCTTGTGGCCTTCAGTGGGATACCTGCTTACGCTGCCGCCGAAACCTTCGAAATCATACGTTCCAAAGCGGAATGGAAAGAACTGCTGTCGCCCGCCCGTTATGATGTGCTTCGCAAAGCAAAGACTGAGCGACCGTTTTCGAACAGCCTTAAGGGTGAAAGTAGCGACCTGCTGACAGAAAACCGTGTCGGCACGTTCCATTGCGCCGGTTGTGACCTACCTGTGTATAAATCCGAAACGAAGTTCAAAAGTGGCACCGGATGGCCGAGCTTCTGGGATGCAATCGAAGGCAACGTGCGGTTCAAAGAGGATAACACCCTGTTTTCAAAGCGCACTGAAGAGCATTGCCGTCACTGTGGTGGCCACCTTGGGCACGTCTTTGATGACGGACCTGCGCCAACTGGTAAACGTCACTGCATTAACGGTTTGGCAATGATCTTTAAGCCTTCGTAAACAAACTGCTCGCGTCTGGTTAGGTGCGGGCATCCCTCCAAGCTTTCAAGATCACTTGTCCAGTCATCAAATCCAGATGCGCCCCGCCGCCGTTTTTGAACAGTGTAATGTCGTCTGGACTTGTGCGCCCAACTTTCCCTGCCGTCAGATCGTATAGGTCGGCCAGTACGTCGCCTTCTGAAATTGTACCATTGGCGATCGGTATCATCAGTTCTCCGATGTGGTGAACTGTCGTCGCCCGACTATCCACAAAGGCCTTCGCACGATGCATTGCAAGATCATCCACCTCACGCATGTCGGCCTTGAACGCACCGATCAAATCCAGATGTTGGCCTGCTTGCAGCCACTCGCCCTTGATCAACGGCTCCGTCGCCATCGTTGCGCAACTAATAATATCCGCCCTGCGAACCGCTGTTTCCAGATCATCGACAAGCTGAACGCCTAACCCCTCGGCTTTCGCCTTGTTTCTTGCCCATACGGAAATTTCGATATTAGGAAAAACCGCTGTGTAGGCCTCGATTAACGAGGCCGCAACCGTACCTGCACCGACAATTAATAATCGTTTCGAATCCGGTCGCGCCAGCAGACGCGCACCCAGAACGGAATCGCCAGCAGTTTTCCACTTGGTCACCAAGCCTGAATCAATGACAGCCTCAACCTGTCCGGTTTTATCTTCGAACAAAACCATCGCGCCGTGAACCGAGGGCAGACCGTGCGCCGCGTTATTCGGCATGACCGTCACAGATTTCACCGCAACACCTACCCCGTCAATCCACGCAGCGCGCGACAGCAAAGTGTCGCCGTCACGATGCAAAAACTGATCAGAGATTTTCGGCGTCGCCATTCTGTGACCAGAATGCAATGCGTCTGCCAGATCGTTCCAGTCCAGCAGGTACTCTACATCTTCGGCGCGGATAAAAGGGACCATGGTCTAGAGAACCGCGGCGATGGCCTTCGCCAGATCGTCCAACCCCTCTGCAGGCAGACCTGCCACGTTGAAACGACTGTCGCCGACCATATAGATGCCGTAATCGTCGCGCAGCTTATCGACTTGCTCGGTGGTCAAGCCAAGACGCGAGAACATACCGCGATGGTCGGCAACAAAATCAAAACGGTCAGAGTTTGTCTCGCGCCGCAGCGCAGTGGCCATTTTGGTGCGCAATGACAGCATAGAAACACGCATGCTCTCAACCTCGGTCATCCAGTCAGCCTTTAGTTCAGGGTCCGCCATAATGATCGCCACCACGGTCGCCCCGTGATCCGGCGGAAAGCTGAAATTCATCCGGTTCAAAGTGGCCAACGCCCCTTTGGTTAGCGCTACCTCGTCTTTACAAACGGCCAAAGCCACACCAACGCGGTCACGGTATAGCCCGAAGTTCTTGGAACAAGACGCGGCAATCAGCATTTCGGGAACGCGCGAAGCCATATAGCGAACGCCTGCCGTGTCGGCCTCCAGACCATCACCAAAACCTTGGTAAGCAATGTCGATCATCGGCATCAGTTTCTTTGCCAGCATTATATCCGTGACTGCGCCCCACTGGTCCAACGTGATATTTGCACCCGTGGGATTGTGACAGCAGCCGTGGAGTAGAATAACATCGCCCTCGCCAGCACCATCCATATCGGCCATCATTCCGTCAAAATCAACGCCACATGTTGCCTCGTCGAAATAGCGGTACTTACCGATTTTCATTCCGAGGTATTTCAAAATCGCCTCGTGGTTGGGCCAGCTTGGATCGGATATCCAGACCGTCGCACTAGGCGTGGCCATGTTGATAAGCTCGAATATCTGGCGAATGGCACCAGTACCGCCGGGCGTCTGCGCCCCAGTGACACGTGTAGACTCCACACTGGTACCCAGCACCAGCTCGCGCATACAATCCACGAATTCGAGGTTCCCCAGAAGCCCGACATATTTCTTGGTGTCTTGCGATTCTAGCAGACGCGCTTCTGCCCGTTTAACAGCCCGCATCACAGGCGTGTTGCCGCTTGCGTCCTTGTAAACACCGACGCCGAGGTCCAGTTTTTCGTCGCGTGGATCGGCTGCAAACATACCGATCATCTTGATGATTTTATCTTCAGGCTGTGGTTTCAGGTTTTCGAACATCTTATTAGTCCTTCAATGTGTTCGGTTACGCGTAAGTATTCGTTTATCCTCGGCGCGTCGAACCGGTGCAAATCCTGCTTTCTGGTAAAGCGGTAAAGCGCGGGGGTGATCAAGGGAATTCGTATTCACCGTCAATTTTGCCACGCCGGGCAAGTCCCAACCCATCAAGATCGCTGTGTGCAGCAAATATTTTCCCAGCCCCAGCCCGACGGCCTCGGGCACCAGCCCAAAATATGCAAGGTCGCATTCGCCGGAAACACGAGTGTCGTGTATGAAAAACCCCGCAGGCCATCCGTTTCTCATCAGCGTGAACATGGTGACCGACGGGTCGTGCAAGAATCCCTTAACGTCTTCTACACGGTTTAGATGCTGATCGGTCCACTCGTATTCGGAACCAACAGCATCATACATGTTCAGAAAATACCGCACAGGAGGGTTATCAGCCGCCAACAAAACCGTAGGCCCGCCAGTTGGCATTGGCGGATACGGATACGTCGGTTTCGTGGCCATTTCCAGAAATGTAATCGTGTAAGAAACCTCGTCTCCGACCTTTTGTATCATCCGGTTTCAACTTTCAGATCGCTATACATGCCCCACTCGCACCAGCTACCGTCGTAAACCGCGTTCAACTTATGCCCCAGCCGCGCCATAGCGAGCGACAGGGTCGCCGCTGTAACGCCAGAGCCGCAAGTGGTGATCGTCGGCTTGGAAAGATCCACGCCCGCACTGTCAAAAATGGTCCGCAATGTGTCGATATCTTTCATCGTTCCATCAGTGTTCAGTAGGTCACCGAAAAAAACGTTCTTAGATCTCGGTATCCGGCCAGACCGAAGACCGTTGTGCGGCTCTGGTGCTTCGCCTCTAAACCGCTCCGGTGAGCGCGCGTCAATAATCTGCGCATCTCCAAGCTTTGAACTGGCCGCGACCTGCGTCACATCCTTAACCATTGAGGCATTGCGCCGTGCCGTCAGGTGGCGTTCACGTATAATCGGCGGAACATCCTCAACCTCGCGCCCCTCGGCAATCCATTTTTTTATACCGCCATCCAGCACCGCTACGTCCATTTTTCCGAACAGGCGGAACATCCACCAGACCCGCGGCGCTGAAAACATGCCGTGTGTGTCATACACCACCACACGGTGCCCGTCTCCGATCCCCATTGCCCGCACACGGCTGATGAATTTTTCTATAGGCGGCAGCATATGCGGTAGCTGTGAACGACTGTCAGCCACATCATCAATATCGAAATAACGCGCGCCCGGAATATGCGCTGCCTCGTATTCGGCCCTGCCATCGCGCTTTTCCGCAGGCATAAAATAAGTAGCGTCCAAAATTCGTACGTCCGGTGCCATAAGATGGTCTTCCAGCCATTTCGTGGAAACCAGTAATTGTGAGTCGCTGTTCATGATACCTCCGCTTTTTTCTATTGGAATATCCTCCCTACGCTTGTCATTCAAGTCGTAGGCCGCATGCAGCCCAAATCAATTCCGGTAAGCGATAACCTTCAAGCCTGCCAGCTGAAGGTCCTGCAGCAACATTTCCCGCATCCCGTCAGGCAACGGCCAGTTCTGCAAAATTTTTTTATAGTTCACTGCAAACACCGGACGGTTTTCCAGCAATTTCGTATATACGCCCTCGGCTTCCGTCACTTGCCCGCCCTGAACCAGACTAGCCGTCAGAAAGATGTAGGCGGACAGGGAGCTTTCTTGCAACAATTGCCGCGCGTGGTAGGCTGCCATGGGTCCACGATATCCCATTTGTCGTCTAATTACCACAGTTCTGACTTCGCTCTTGTTGCTTCCACAGTGCTTCCACGACGGAAACGCCGCTGAATGCCGGATTGCCAAACACGAGAGTAAGTCTTTGTTTTAACTTAATGTATTTTGGTTGCGGGGGTAGGATTTGAACCTACGACCTTCAGGTTATGAGCCTGACGAGCTACCGGGCTGCTCCACCCCGCGACAGTTTTGTTTGGCCTACCGCTTCGAGGCGACGGGCCGATTGCTATCCTTTCGGATAACGAGCTCCCCTTTGGGGCTTGCTGCCTTGACGGGGGGGCTTTGATATCGTTCGAGAGCTTGCTGTTCTTATCAGGTTTGGCGGTGACCTACTCTCCCACACCTTAAGATGCAGTACCATCGGCGCGATGGGTCTTAACTTCCGAGTTCGAGATGGGATCGGGTGTTTACCTCATGCTATGACCACCAAACCGGAAAAGAACAGCAAATACAGCCCTTTTGAGGGGGCTGTTATACACGAGATTGTCTTTCTAGTTTATTTTAACTGTTTCTTAGGTGTCTTTGAATTTTGATTTATTGTTCATCTTTCGATTACTGGATCAAATCAAGCCTATCGGGCGATTAGTACTGGTCAACTGAATGCATTGCTGCACTTACATCTCCAGCCTATTGACGTGGTGGTCTTCCACGGCCCTCAGGGAGACCTTGTTTTGAGGGGGGCTTCCCGCTTAGATGCCTTCAGCGGTTATCCTGTCCGAACGTAGCTACCCAACACTGCCGTTGGCACGACAATTGGTCCACCAGTGGTTCGTTCACCCCGGTCCTCTCGTACTAGGGGCAACTCCTCTCAAGTCTCCTACACCCACGGCAGATAGGGACCGAACTGTCTCACGACGTTCTAAACCCA
>JAPYON010000085.1 GCA_029938175.1 Paracoccaceae bacterium
GTATTATCGGGGTTGAGGCTGGTGGTCACGGGGTAGATGCTCGCAATGAGCATGCGGCTAGTCTGTCTGGTGGTCGCCCCGGAGTGCTGCACGGTAACCGCACGTATTTGTTGCAAGATGACGACGGTCAAATTCTTGAAGGACATTCTATTTCGGCGGGGCTAGATTACCCCGGCATCGGACCTGAACACTCGTGGTTGAATGACATTGGCCGTGTAAAATATGTCTCGATTACCGATGTTGAAGCTCTGGAGGCCTTCCAGCTTTCATGCACGACCGAGGGTATTATCCCAGCGCTGGAACCGTCGCATGCGCTGGCCCACGTTGCTAAAATCGCGCCAAACCTACCCAAAGATCATATTATTATCATGAACATGTGTGGGCGTGGCGATAAGGATATTTTCACCGTTGCGGCTGCACTAGGTGTTGATGTCAGCGAATGAAATCTGCGTTCCACCTTGCCTATAATGTCCGCGACCTAGATGACGCGCGGGCGTTTTATAGAGACTTGTTGGGTTGTGCCGAAGGGCGAAGCACAGAAACTTGGGTGGATTTCAATTTCTTCGGCCACCAGATTTCATTACACATTGGCGAGCCGTTTTCGGTCGCGATCACCGGATTGGTTGGGGGCATCAAAGTACCCATGCCCCACTTGGGCGTGGTGTTGCCGCTGAACAATTGGAAGGCCCTTGCGAGCAAACTGCAAGCTGCGAACTTCGAGTTTTTTATTGCCCCGTCTGTCCGCTTTGAAGGCGAGCCGGGCGAACAGTGGACGATGTTTTTCTACGACCCCAGCGGCAATCCGATTGAAGTAAAAGGTTTTGCGGATTTTGACGGGATCTTCGTCAGCTAGGTTTCGAATGCCAGCGCTGGCAGAGTTAGCCGCCACGTATCAAAAGCTTGCTCGGAATTTATGGAACCCCGTTTAGTGTGAAGAACCAGTCGCGCCAGTCCGTGTATTAGCGACCGTATCATCAGCAGCTTGGTTCAGGTTTTCGTCGGCGAGATCGCGTGGAGTACCACCAAACATCAAATTGAATAACCCTTGGTTGTTCAGGGCAAAAGTCAGGTATCCACGCCCGACTGCCAAAATGGTTTCGCGTGGTTCTCTCGGTTTAGGTGGTAAGTTTACGGATTTATCTGCCAATGTTCATGATTTTTGGCGAAATGACATACACGCAATCATCAGTTTGGGTTGCATGGTTATTCTGGGTCCCGAACCTTGCGCTTGCGGAGTGGTGGGCGCGCCGTTAGATCGCCGCCAATTCGGTTTTGATTAGGCGAACAGCGGATACCGGATCTGCCGCTTTCCAAATTGGGCGACCTACCACGATGTGATCCGCCCCGTTGTTAACGGCAAATGTGGGCGACGCGACGCGTTTTTGGTCGTTCGCATTTGTGCCAGTCGGCCGAACACCCGGGGTTACAATCAGTTTACCAGACGCTTCGGGTAATGCGCGGATCATCGCGGCTTCATGCGGACTGGCGATTACGCCGTCGGCGCCGGCCAAAAACGCCAGACGGGCGCGTTCTAGCACCAGTTTGTGAATGTCGCCAGAACGGATCAGAGCCAAATCAAGGTCGGCGCGATCCATTGACGTCAAAATGGTTACGGCCAGGATTTTCAAATCCGTATCGCCGCGTCCAGCAACTGCAGCACGCACCACATTCGGGTCGCCGTGGACGGTAAGGAAATTTAGATCGAACTGTGCCAGTCCCGCCACCGCGTTTTCGACCGTTTGGCCGATATCGAACAGTTTCATATCGAGGAATACGCGTTTACCCATTTCGGTCAGCTCGTTGGCTAACGCCAAGCCGCCTCCGGTCAGCATCCCCAACCCGATTTTGTAGAACGAAACTTCATTCCCCAGCTTTTCAACAAGACGCAAACCTTGGAGTGCATTTTGGACGTCGAGGGCGACTATCAGGCGATCATCAGCTTGCATGGGGGTTCCTTTACGATTTGTAAAGAATTCGCATATCGGGGTCTTCGGTGCAATACATATGCACCCAGATATAGGCGTGGTAAAACAGCGCTAGAACTAGTGCATTCCATGAACCAAGCAACAAGCCAATACCCCACAGCCCTGTAAATACGAACGTGTACATTGCGTTGGATGAATATTTGAACGCACCTTGTTTGACCATAGGCATATTCAGATATTCATCGTAGAAATGATCACCGCCAAGCGCACGGTTAATGGTGAAGTATTTCAACACAGAGTGCATTGTATAACCGATGAGTGGCATCAACGCGGCGCCAGCGATCAGTTGCATTGTCCGGTCACCACCAAGCGAGCCGTAATCGGCGATACCAACGATGATCAGTAGCAATAGTCGTGCACCAAGAAAGGGTAAGAATATCGCGCCCCATATTTTTAGGGCCTTGTCGCCGAACAGTTTGACCATGATATCGAAGTGAAGTTGCAGGCGGAACACCACTGCGACCATACTTTGATGGAAGATGCCCACAGCGATAGTAATGTAGGACCAACACAATGCGCTACCCCCCAGAAAACTGCCTTCACCGCCCTTTATCAAGCTGCATGTGCCTGCCGTTAAAAGGGCCGCGATCATTGTGTGCTGAAACTGGCCCCGGAAGACTTCGGTTTTCGGCGTGGTCGCGCGGATTTCGGCTAGGTTTCGCATGGAACATCCTCCTGAACATCCAGCCTAGCATAAATCCGCATATCCGCAAAACGCGAGTCCTTGCAAGGCATTACCCGCACCCCCATTTATTACTCAAAGGGTCATACTTGACGTGCCAAATGGGCGTCGGATGTGTGGACGCCAAAATAGGAGAATACGATGAACTTCGAGAAGTTTACCGAGCGCAGCCGTGGTTTCGTGCAAGCCGCCCAAACAATTGCCAAACGTGAGGAACACCAGCGGTTTATGCCCGAGCATTTGCTTAAGGCGCTGCTGGCTGATGAACAGGGTTTGGCTGCGAATTTGATTAAACGGGCTGGCGGTGCGCCACTAGTGGCTTTGGCTGAAGTGGATGCAGCGCTTGCCAAGTTGCCCAAGGTTTCGGGCGATCAGCTTTATATGGACGGGCAGACTGACAAGGTTCTGACTGAGGCCGAGAAAATCTCAGATAAAGCAGGCGACAGCTTTGTAACGGTTGAGCGGTTGTTGACGGCATTGGCTGTGACCAAATCCGGGGCCGAGAAAGCGTTGAAGACGGCTAAGGTCACCGCGCAGGCGTTGAACGAGGCGATCAACGATATTCGCAAAGGTCGGACGGCTGATTCCGCGAGTGCCGAGGACAGTTATGAGGCGTTGAAGAAATACGCCCATGATCTGACCGAGGCCGCCCGTGAAGGTAAAATTGACCCGATTATCGGTCGCGACGAGGAAATCCGCCGTACGATGCAGGTTTTGGCGCGACGTACCAAGAACAACCCTGTTTTGATCGGCGAACCCGGTGTGGGTAAAACCGCGATTGCGGAGGGTTTGGCATTAAGGATTGTTAACGGTGATGTGCCGGACTCGATTGCTAACAAAAAGTTAATGTCGCTGGATATGGGCGCGCTGATTGCAGGCGCTAAGTATCGTGGTGAATTCGAAGAGCGTCTGAAGGCGGTTCTGAATGAGGTGACTCACGCCAACGGCGAGATCATTCTGTTTATTGATGAAATGCATACTTTGGTCGGGGCCGGCAAGTCGGAAGGGGCCATGGACGCCTCGAACCTGCTGAAACCCGCATTGGCACGGGGAGAATTGCACTGCGTTGGCGCGACAACGCTTAATGAATATCGCAAACATGTTGAGAAAGACGCAGCTTTGGCGCGACGCTTCCAGCCTGTGTTGGTAGAGGAGCCAACGGTTGAGGATACGATCTCGATTCTGCGCGGTATTAAAGAGAAGTATGAACTGCACCACGGCATTCGGATTTCGGATCGTGCGCTAGTTGCCGCCGCGACCCTGTCTGACCGTTATATCACCGATCGGTTCCTGCCGGACAAAGCCATCGACCTGATGGACGAAGCCGCGAGTCGTTTGCGGATGGAGGCGGATAGTAAACCAGAGGAACTGGATGCACTTGACCGCGAGATACTGCAAAAGCAGATCGAGGCAGAGGCGCTGAAGCAGGAGAAAGACGAAGCCTCAGCGGATCGTTTGGTTAAGCTGGTTAAAGAGCTATCCGGTTTGCAAGAAAAATCCACAGGCATGACAGCGCGCTGGCAGGCCGAACGTGACAAGATGGCTGGTGCACGGGACATCAAGGAAGAGCTTGAAACCGCGCGGGCCGAATTGGACCAAGCTATGCGTGCTGCGGACCATGCGAAAGCCGGTGAGCTTACCTATAGTATCATCCCCAACCTTGAGGCGCGGTTGGCTGAAACTGAAGCCGCTGAAACCGAAGCAACAGACGTAATGGTCGAAGAGGCTGTGATGCCTGAACACATCGCCAGTGTGGTTGAGCGCTGGACGGGAATTCCAGTCGATAAAATGCTGGAAGGCGAGCGTGAGAAATTGCTGAAGATGGAAGCCGAGCTTGGTAAACGTGTGATAGGTCAGAACCTTGCGGTGGCTGCTGTATCAAACGCCGTGCGTCGAGCGCGGGCAGGGTTGAACGACCCGAACCGTCCATTGGGTAGTTTCCTGTTCCTTGGACCAACTGGCGTGGGTAAAACCGAGCTGACCAAGGCACTGGCGGAATACCTGTTCGATGATGACACAGCGATGACTCGGGTGGATATGTCCGAGTTCATGGAGAAACACTCGGTCGCCCGCCTGATCGGTGCGCCACCGGGGTATGTCGGCTATGACGAGGGCGGCGCGTTGACCGAATCGGTTCGTCGCCGACCTTATCAGGTGATCTTGTTTGACGAGGTCGAGAAGGCGCATCCCGACGTGTTCAACGTGCTGTTGCAGGTTCTGGATGACGGGCGATTGACTGATGGACAGGGACGCTTGGTTGATTTCAAGAACACTCTGATCATCCTGACCTCGAACCTTGGCTCACAGGCACTTAGCCAGTTACCGGATGGCTCGGATGTGGCAGAGGCTAAAGGTCAGGTGATGGAGGCGGTACGGGGGCATTTCCGCCCAGAATTCCTGAACCGTCTGGACGAGATCGTCGTGTTTGACCGCCTGAGTCGCGATAATATGGATGGGATTGTGGATATCCAGCTAGCTACCCTCCAAAAGCGTCTGGCGGCCCGTAAGGTATCGCTTGAATTGGACCAGGCGGCGCGTAAGTGGCTGGCCGACACCGGCTATGATCCAGTTTACGGCGCGAGACCCCTGAAACGGGTGATTCAGAACGCTCTGCAAAACCCGCTGGCAGAAATGCTGTTGGGTGGCGAAGTGTTCGATGGTTCCAAAGTGCCGATCTCGGCTGACAGTGAAGGGCTGGTGATCGGACAAGCGGTTGATGTCGCTGAAAGCGAAACCGTTCATTAAGAATTGACGGTGCGTAGATGCTCACGCACCGTCAATAAATCAGTAGCTGATCGCTTCCAGAATAATTGCATCTAGCATCGCATTCACGGCGGCCATCGACTCGCCGGGCATAAAGCGATGCCCTACGGTCGTCTGATCTGGGTTGTCTGGTGTCGAGAACAGGAAGATGCCGTAAGGGCAGAAGGCGATGTTCATTATATCGGCCTCCATTGCATCGCGCGATACGGTTGCCGAGCAAAAGCTATAAACCAAGCCCTCGGAATACAATGAGATATCGGATCCGACGTCAATACGCGTGCGTTCGAGCATTTCCGCCACGTGGCTGATGGATTCAATTGTCAGACCAGCATCTAGAATTGCGCTTTCAACCGAGAACGAAACGTTGTCGAAGGAATCGTCCACGACCCAAGAGGTGGCATCTTGCGCGAACGCGGGTGCACCGATCAATAGTGCCGCGGCGAGTGTTAATATGCGGTTATCCACTTTGGCCTCCTTTAATAGCAATTGAATTTATTACCCTTCTTTTGCACCAATTCCGATGTGACGCGTTGGCGTATATCATGCGATTGTTCGAAAAACCCCTTTAAACATTGAAGAAAATACTAAAATAGACTGTTTCAAAAAAAAATGACATTTCTTTAATTTTCCTCTTGCGCGACTCTTAGTTGGGGTCTAGAAGTCCCCACACCAGCAAGGCAAGGCGCTAAGTTGGTCAACGAATACCGAGATGGATAAGCGGTTAGTAGCTAAGTAAGATTAGCGACTGATTGTTGTGTCTGTGTCACGCTCTTTGAAATTTGAATATGATGAAGAGATTTGTGGGTGGTTTGGTTTGTTTTACGACGGACGAACTTCTACATTTCGGCTCAATAGGCTTCGGCTGATTATTTGAGTGTCAGCTTCACTGTTTGGTGGCTTTTGTTTCTTCGGAAACTAAGTACATTAAGCAATGATAAAGAACGAACGAAAATAAGCAATTTGGTTTCGGCCAAATAGTTTCTTTAGTTTGTGATGTGCAGAGGTTTTTCTGTCAAGAATGTCCGCGGTTTTCCGTTGGACATTTCAACTTGAGAGTTTGATCCTGGCTCAGAACGAACGCTGGCGGCAGGCCTAACACATGCAAGTCG
>JAPYON010000086.1 GCA_029938175.1 Paracoccaceae bacterium
GCCTAGGGCAGATTACGCGTTGATAAACGCCTCGAAGGCTTCGCCGCGTTTCTCGAAATTTTCGAACTGATCGAAACTCGCGCATGCCGGCGCCAACAAAACAACGTCGCCCACCTCGGCTTCGGCCTTTGCTGCCTTCACTGCCGCCTTCAGCGTGCCGGATATCTCGTGCGGGGTATCTCCCAACTGCTCCGCAAACATCTCGGCGGCTTCACCAATCAGATATGCTTTGGCTATCTTGCCAAACAATGGTTCCAGCGCTGATATTCCGCCTTCTTTCGCTTGCCCACCAGCAATCCAGCGAATACGCGGAAACGCCCCAAGCGCCTTGCCCGCCGCATCCGCATTGGTGGCCTTGCTGTCATTCACAAACTTAACGCCGCCCTCGTTGGCAACCGCTTGACACCGATGCCGCATGCCCGCGTAATCACGAACGGCAGGTTCAATCTGCTTGGGAGCCAGGCCTAATGATCTGCAAACCGCATAGGCCGCACACGCATTCTGATGATTATGCACACCAGGCAATCCCGCCACGTCGCGCAGATCAATCGAAAACACCTGCCGATCCTTGCGCCATTCACTAAGAAACCCTTTACGCGCAAAGACGCTCCAGCCTTTGCCCTTCAATTTGCGTTGCGTCGAAACCGCAATCACAGGATCAGCCGCCCCTGCACCCTCGCGCATCAGGTTGGCCAGATACTGCCCCTCGGGCTGATCGAGGCCAATCACCGAACGCTCAGGCCCGCCTTGCGTAAACAGACGTTTCTTGGCCGCAAAATACCCACCAATCCCGCCGTGGCGCTCAAGATGGTCAGGCGACAGGTTCAGGAACACTGCAATATCCGGCTGTAACGCCCGCGCCAGTTCGATCTGGTAGGAAGACAATTCCAGCACCACAACCTCGCCATCACGCGCGGGATCAAGCCCAAGCACGCCAACGCCGATATTGCCTCCCAATTGCGTCGGGCGGCCGGATTCTTCCAAAATATGGTGCAACAATGCCGAAGTCGTCGATTTCCCGTTCGATCCGGTAATACACACAACTTTCGGGTATTTTTCAAAAACGTCCCACTCCTGCGTTGCAAACGAATGGAAAAACAGGCCCACGTCGTTGTCCACAATCACCCCGTGCTCCCACGCTTTGGTAACGGCGGGATGCAGCGCCGGATACAAATGCGGTATCCCGGGCGAGACGATCAGCGCGGCCAAACCTTCACACGCGCGATCCTTGCTCAGGTCGGCGATCTCGTGACCCGCAGCTTCGGCCTTGTCGCGTGCATCGACATTATCGTCCCAACAAACAGGCACAGCCCCGCCCGCCCGCAATGCCGCCGCCGTCGCCAGACCCGAGACTCCAAGTCCCAGAACTCCGACGCGAGCGCCGGCATATCCCCGAACAGGTATCACCTGATTTTCAAGGTCGCGAGGCCGACCAATGCAAGAATAAGCGACACAATCCAGAACCGGATCACAATTTGGCTTTCACCCCATCCGGCCTTTTCAAAGTGGTGGTGGATCGGCGCCATCAAGAAAATCCTCTTACCAGTTTTCTTGTAGTACAGCACTTGAATGACCACGCTTAGCAACTCGACCACGAACAATCCGCCGATGATCGAAAGAACGATTTCATGCTTGGTCGCAATCGCAATCGCGCCAAGTGCACCGCCAAGAGCAAGCGACCCCGTATCCCCCATAAATACCGCCGCAGGGGGGGCGTTATACCAAAGGAACCCGAGCCCGCCGCCAATCAATGCAGCAACAAAAATCGTCAGCTCTCCGGTACCAGCAACGTAGTGCACGTCCAGATATTCAGTGAAATCGACGCGGCCAACCAAATAGGAAATAATCCCGAACGATCCCGCCGCGATCATCACGGGCATAATAGCCAGGCCGTCCAAGCCATCGGTGAAATTCACAGCATTCGCAGTGCCGACAATCACGATCATAACGAATGGAATATAGAGGAAGCCGAGGTTCAACAGCGTGTCTTTTAGGATCGGAAACGCCAGATAACCGGACAAATCAGCGTTTTGCATCGACATCACCCAAACACCAGCGATGGCTGCTATGATAAAACCAAACCCCAGCCGGATTTTTCCGGAAATACCGTTATGGTGTTGCTTGGAAACCTTTTGGTAATCATCAGCAAATCCGATCAAGCCAAAACTATAGGTCACGAAAAGCACTATCCAGACATAGCCGTTATCCCAACGCGCCCAAAGTAATGTCGATACCAAAATCGCGCCCAAGATCAACACACCGCCCATCGTCGGCGTGCCCGCTTTGGCCAGAATATGGTTCTCCGGTCCATCCTCGCGGATTGGCTGCCCTTTGCCTTGCTTACGGCGCAACAGATTAATGAGAGGTTGACCGAACATGAATCCGAAAATCAACGCCGTAAAGAACGCTCCGCCTGCGCGAAAGGTGATATACCGAAAAAGGTTAAAGAAATCCCCGCCATCTGAAAGTTCGCTCAACAGATAGAACATTAAATCGTGCCTCCGGCTTCAGTCAAAGGACGTGCATCGCCCAAATTTTTGATCGCGTCAACAATCAACCCCATTTTAGCCCCGAGCGAGCCTTTTACCATCACAACATCGCCGTCCGTTAACAATTCGTTAACCCGCGCTACGAGATCGGCTGAGCTTGCCACCCAAACGCCTCGTTTTCCCTCTGGCAACGCCTCGAAAAGGTGTTTCATCAACGGCCCTATGCAATGAACCGTGTCCAAATCTGCCAGACTCGCGCTATCTGCTATTTCCTGATGGAAAGCCACCTCGTTCGGCCCTAATTCCAGCATGTCACCCAAAAACGCGACTCGACGCCCATTAGCCTGAGCCAGCACATCCAGCGCCGCAACCATCGACAACGGATTTGCATTGTAACTATCGTCAATCAAATTCACGCCGCCGACGACACAACGTTCACCACGTCCAGCGAGGGGGCGCCATTCCGCAAGCGCGTCGGATGCAACCGCTATATCCGCCCTGATTGCATGCACCGCCGCCAATACCGCCAGCGCATTCATCGCCAAATGCCGTCCTGCCGCACCGATTGTAAACTGGATGTTTGCGCCAAGAACCTGTGCTGAAACTCGCGTCGTGTCCGTGCCGACCTCGACCCCCGTCAAACGGAAATCCATTGCCGTCTCACCAAACCAAAGCGCGTCGGTCTTACCCGCCACCTCGGCCAACACGTCCGAGGTCTCCAGATCCGCGTTCAGGACCACAACCCCGCCGGACAGCCCCTTGATAACCGAAGCCTTCTCCCGCGCAATCGCTTCGACGCTATCGAACGCTGCCATATGCACCGCAGCAACATTGGTCACAATCGCCACATGAGGCAGTGCAAGGCGCGATAGCGGTGCAATCTCGTCAGCATGGTTCATGCCAATCTCGATCACCGCGAAATCTGTGTCCAAAGGCATCCGCGCCAACGTCAACGGCACACCCCAATGGTTATTATAGCTCTTTTCCGCCGCATGAACCTGCCCTTGCGGGGCCAGAACAGAACGCAGCATCTCTTTCGTGCCGGTTTTTCCGACCGAGCCGGTAACCGCGACAACCTTCGCCCCCGTCCGTGCCCGCGCAGCGACCGCCAAGGCTTCAAGCCCTCGCAAAACATCATTAACAATCAATAATGGGGCATCTGGCGACACCCCCACGGGCACCTGCGATACCATCGCTGCCGCCGCACCATTTTCCAACGCCTGTGCTACAAAATCATGCCCGTCGCGCTGATCCTGCAATGCCACGAACAAATCGCCTGCTTGCAACGTACGCGTATCTATCGAAACGCCGTTTGCGTTCCAGTCCTTCGTGCAGTGCCCGCCAGTCGCCACGACTGCGGTGTCCCTTGTCCAGAGCCTCGCACTCATAACAATTCCTCCAGGGCCGCGACTGCAATGCTGGCCTGCTCTGCGTCGTTGAACTCCAAAACGTCAGTCCCGACAACCTGCCCCGTCTCATGGCCTTTGCCTGCAATCAGCAAAGCATCACCGGGTTGCAAGGCATCCACCGCTGTCAAAATCGCTTCTGCCCTGTCGCCGATTTCCGTCGCATCCGGACAAGCCGCCATAATCGCTGCGCGGATAGTTGATGGGTCTTCGGACCTTGGGTTGTCATCAGTGACAAACATAAAATCTGCAAATTCCGCCGCCGCTTTACCCATCAAGGGTCGCTTACCCACATCGCGATCCCCGCCCGCACCAAACACGACCAAAAGCCGCCCCATCACATGCGGACGCATAGCTTGCAACGCCGTAGCCAGCGCATCCGGCGTATGGGCGTAATCGACAAATACCATTGCCCCGTTCGCTCGTGTCGCGGCCAGTTCCATGCGACCACGAACGGTTTGCAATTTCGGAATGCACTCGAACACTTGCGCCGGTTCGGCCCCGCAAGCAATCACCAGACCTGCCGCCAACAGTACATTGTCTGCCTGAAATCCGCCGATCAAGTCCAACGGCAGCATATGGTTAACGCCCTCGCAAGACACCAACACATCCTGCCCATCTGCTCTGAATCGCGTATCTAGAATGCGAATATCCGCATCTCCATGCCCGACGGTCAACGCCTTGTCCAACTCAGCGGCCAACGCAACCCCATATTCATCATCAACGTTAATTACCGCCGTCGCACCCGACGGTAATATCCGCCGAAAAAGCCCTGCTTTGGTGTCAAAATAGTCCTCAAAACTGTCGTGGTAATCCAGATGATCACGGCTGAGGTTGGTGAAACCTGCTGCGCTTAAATGCACCCCGTCTAGCCGTCGTTGTGCCAACCCATGCGAAGATGCCTCCATCGCGCCATGCGTTACACCTTGCACTGTCAGATCAACCAACAAAGCATGCAAAGTTATCGGTTCAGGCGTCGTATGCAATAGCGGAGCCGCGACCGCCCCCTCGACACCGACCGTGCCGAAATTCACTGCCGCCAACCCAAGTTCTTCCCATATCTGACGGGTAAAGCTGGCGACTGAAGTCTTTCCATTCGTCCCCGTAATCGCTACCATCACGTCTGGCTGGCCATCAAACCATGCGGCTGCAACTTTCGATAACGCGGCGCGAGGGTCATCGGAAACCAGAAACGCAACGCCGCAACCACCCTCGGACAGGGCAAGATCATAGCCAGACTGGTCGGTCAAAACCGCAACAGCTCCCATTCGCGCAGCGTATTTGATGAACTCAGCCCCGTGCATATTCACACCCGGCATCGCGGCAAACAAATGCCCCTGCTTGGTCAAACGGCTGTCCACGGAAATGCCCGTAATAGCTGGCATTTCGCCAATAATGCGTACATCCAGCCCAACCGAGTCGATATTAAGTGTTTTTGTCATGGCGCCACTCTTGGCCCCTTGTCAGTTTCGCGTCAAGGTTAACGCATTGGGCGTTGCCTTGTCGTCGAAATATTCGGGCCGCATCCCCATAAGTGGCGCGATCCGGCGAATAATCTCTGCACCTACAGGCACCGCCGTCCAGCCAGCGGTCCGGCGCGGCTCGTCACCCGAAGTCTCGACGGGTTCGTCAAGACTGACCACCAGCACATACTTTGGATCGCCCATCGGAAAAACACTTGCGAAAGTCGCTATAACTTTGTCTTCGTAATATCCGCCTTGAGGGTTTGGCTTATCCGCCGTCCCCGTCTTGCCGCCAACCTGATAACCAGTCACCTCGCCCAGCGAGGCTGTCCCTCGCACAACCACCTGCCGCAACATTTCGCGTACATTGGCCGAGGTTGCCTCTGACAACACCCGATCACCCTCGTCTGGCAGATCACCATCCTTTAACAAAGTCGGCGCAATCTTCAGCCCACCATTGGTAATCGACGCGTAAGCTGCCGCCAGATGCAGCGGCGTTGCGGCCAGTCCGTGGCCGTAAGAAATAGTCATGGTGGATAGCTCGGACCAGTTCGAAGGTATCAACGGCTTACTGCGTCGCGCTTCTTCTATTTCCAGCGCGACGGGGTCGAAGAAACCCAAATCCCGCAAGAAACCCTGTTGCGCCTCGGTGCCCATTTCCACCGCAAGATTAGCCGTACCAATGTTCGAGGATTTCACAATTACGTCCATAAGACTAAGCTCCGAACCGTAGTTATGGAAGTCTCGAATCCTATATTTTCCCCACCGCAAAGGCCCGCGCGTCGGCACCATTGTGTCCAGCGTCGCCGTCCCAGTCTCCATCGCCAATGCGGCCGTGAACAGTTTGAAGGTCGAGCCAAGCTCATACCTTCCTTGCGCCACACGGTTAAACAACGGACTATCGGCGGGATCACCGCTGACAGGCGGTGCAGGTCGATGGTTTGGATCAAAGTCTGGTAACGAGACCATCGCGATCACTTGCCCCGTATAGACCTCCATCAGAACGGCGGCAGCGCTCCGCGCGCTCATCATCGTCATGCCACCTGCCAGAACGCGACGCATGGCGGCCTGTACGGCAATATCAATCGACAATTCCAGCGGCGCACCGTCTTTGGCAGGATCGCGCAGGAATGTGTCGAATTGTAATTCGAC
>JAPYON010000015.1 GCA_029938175.1 Paracoccaceae bacterium
TCTTGCCGTGATATAGTGTAAATGATTTTACACATACGGGTTTATATTATGACAAGAATTTACAAAAAAATACAGTAATAGCAATCATTTATTGATTTATTTACATATTGATCAAATTATGGCGTTGGGTGAACGCACCCTCTGCCGATACAGGCAGCATAGAAATTTACACGAATGGGAGGAAATTCATGTCTGGATTCACAACAAATCGTCGCGGTTTGCTTAAGTCGAGTGCTGTTATCGGCACAGGTTTGGCATTGCCGACGATCTTCACTGCTAGCTCTGCGGCTGCGTATACGAACGCTCCGACGGGTAATGGCGTAACACTTGGGTTCAACGTTCCACAATCTGGTCCTTATGCGGACGAGGGTGCGGACGAATTGCGTGCATACATGCTTGCTGTTGATCACCTGAATGGTGACGGCGACGGCGGAATGATGAACACGTTCTCGTCCAATGCTCTTAAAGGTAACGGTATCCTTGGCAACAAGGTTAACTATGTAACCGGCGATACGCAGACCAAATCCGATGCGGCGCGTGCGTCTGCTAAATCCATGATCGAAAAAGACGGCGCAGTGATGATCACTGGTGGTTCTTCTTCGGGCGTGGCGATTGCGGTGCAGGGTCTTTGTCAGGAGGCTGGCGTGATCTTCATGGCTGGTCTGACGCACTCGAACGACACAACCGGTAAGGACAAGAAAGCCAACGGCTTCCGTCACTTTTTCAACGGTTACATGTCTGCGGCTGCTTTGGCACCTGTGTTGCTGGAAATGTATGGTCCTGACCGTACCGCTTACCACCTGACTGCTGACTACACATGGGGTTGGACGCAACAGGAATCCATTCAGGCAGCGACTGAAGCTGTTGGTTGGGAAACTGCTAACAACGTTCTTACACCGCTTGCGACACAGGACTTCAGTTCCTACGTTGCTCCGGTTCTTAACTCTGGCGCGGACATTTTGGTTCTGAACCACTACGGTGGTAACATGATCAACTCGCTGACTTCAGCTGTTCAGTTCGGTCTACGTGACAAGCAGGTTAACGGCAAGAACTTCGAGATCGTCGTTCCGCTTTACTCCCGCCTGATGGCGAAGGGTGCTGGCGAAAACGTTAAAGGCATCTTTGGTTCGACGAACTGGCACTGGTCCTTGACGGACGCTGGCTCGCAAGCTTTCGTTAAGTCCTTTGGTGAGAAGTATGGCTTCCCACCATCACAGGCTGCACACACAGTTTACTGTCAGACGCTTCTTTATGCGGATGCATGTGAGCGTGCAGGCACCTTCAACCCATGCGGTGTTGCCGAAGCTCTTGAAGGCTTTGACTTCGACGGTCTGGGCAATGGTCCAACGCACTATCGTGCCGATGATCACCAGTGCTTCAAAGACGTGCTGGTTGTGAAGGGTAAAGAGAACCCGACTTCCGAATTTGACCTTCTGGAAGTTGTTCAGGTTACACCACGTGCTCAGGTTGAGTACGATCCGGAGCATCCAATGTTCGCTGGTGGTGCTTTGGGTAACTGTAACCCAGGCGCATAAGTTTCCCCCTCGGGAATACACTGCCGGTCGCGCCTTTGTGTGCGGCCGGATTTTCCGCTAAAGTGCGGAGCCACATAGAAATTACGGGACGTAAGCGATGGACGCGATCTTTCTGCAAGTATTGAACGGGTTGGATAAGGGTAGCGCCTATGCGTTGATAGCCCTAGGTTTGACTCTTATTTTTGGCACGTTGGGTGTGGTGAACTTCGCTCATGGCGCACTGTTTATGCTTGGCGCATTTTGTGCAGTGGTGACGCGGAAAATTCTGACGCTATCCCAAATCACGCTAGACCCCGAAAGGACGAACTTTCTTGGCAAACCTTTGGAGATCAAAACCGCCTATGTCGAGTTGTGGTGGGGGGATGTCGGCACATGGATGATCGATTATTCCGTCCTGCTGTCGATAGGCTTTGCGATTCCGGTTATGGCCATTATCGGTATTGTGATGGAACGTGGGCTTATCAAGCACTTTTACCATCGTCCGCACGCGGATCAGATCCTGATGACGTTCGGCCTTGCGATAGTTTTGCAAGAAATTATTAAGGCATTCTTTGGTGCCAACCCGATCCCGCAATCCGCACCTGATGCGATGGGCGGGGCGATGGATATTGGCATACTGTTCGGATTCGCCGAGTACGCGGTGATTTACCCATATTGGCGGCTGGTCTATTTTGTTTTCGCTGCCGTGGTTATCGGTGGAGTGTTCGCCTTCTTGCGGTTCACGACCTTCGGGATGGTTGTTCGTGCAGGCATGGTTGACCGCGAGACGGTTGGCCTGCTGGGCATCGACATCGACAGACGTTTCACAATCATGTTCGGCCTTGCCGCCGCGGTGACGGGGGTGGCGGGGGTAATGTATACACCTATTCTGCCCCCGAACTACCATATGGGCATGGACTTTCTAGTGCTGTGCTTCGTGGTAGTGGTTGTCGGAGGCATGGGCAGCTTGCCCGGTGCTGTGCTGGCTGGGTTCATGCTGGGAATGCTAGAGAGCTTCTCGTCCATGAACGAAGTCAAGGCCGTCATTCCTGGTATTGACCAGATTATTATTTACCTCGTTGCCATGGTTGTTCTGCTGGTCCGCCCCCGCGGTCTGATGGGCAAAGCTGGCATGATGGAGGATTAAGAGCATGCTAAAATACAACGACAAACTCCTGATGCTTGTGTTCACAATCCTCGTATTGACCGGACCAATTATTCTTGCACCGTTCGGCGCAGGGTACCCTGACTTGCTACAACGCTTTGTCATCTTCGGCATTTTGGCTGTGGGTTATAACATTCTGTTCGGTCTGACAGGCTACCTTTCCTTTGGGCACGCAGCGTTTCTGGGTGTAGGATCATATTCGACCGTTTGGATGTTCAAACTGCTGACGATGAATATCATTCCGGGGATTATCCTTGCGATTATTATGTCGGGCCTGTTTGCCTTACTGATCGGGTTTATCACGCTGCGGCGATCGGGTATCTACTTCTCGATCCTGACACTTGCCTTCGCGCAGATGTCTTACAGTCTGGCGTATTCGGTGCTGACGCCGATCACGAATGGCGAGACGGGTTTGCAGATACGTCTGGCGGATGCACGTATTTTAGACGCAAAAAATGACTCAGGGTCGTTGCCGTCGACCAACTTGTTTGGGTTGGAAATGAACGACACTTGGCGAACCACGTTTATGGGTATGGATTTGCAGTTCAACGTCGGGTTCTACGTCAGCGCGTTTATTCTGATCGCGGTATTTTACCTGTCGATCCGCATCTTCCGATCGCCTTTCGGTTTGATGTTACGGGCGGTTAAAACCAATCAAAACCGCCTGATGTATACGGGGATCAACACAAAACCGTACACGCTGGCAGCATTCGTGATTTCCGGCATGTACGCGGGTTTGGCAGGGGCTTTGCTGGCCTCGATGGACCCGCTGGCAGGGGCCGAACGGATGCAGTGGACCGAGTCTGGCTCCATCGTTCTGATGGTGATACTTGGCGGCGCCAGCACTTTGCTTGGGCCTGTTCTGGGCGCGGGCGTTATCAAATACTTCGAGGCGATATTCTCGCGTATCAATGACAACGTTTTGCACGAATGGTTCGATATTCTACCCGGCTTTCTTGAGACTTTCATGGTCTGGATCGTCCACCCGTTTGTGGGCAAAGGCTGGAGCCTGACTTTGGGAGCAGTTTTCATGATCATCGTAATTTTTCTGCCCGGTGGGCTGATGGAGGGCGCGAACCGCATCGGAAAACGGTTTGTAAAACTGAAACGTGGCTCGGCGGATAACGCCAAGACTCCAGCTGAATAAGGAGCAAGGATTATGGGAATTCTTGAAGTCCAGAATGTCAACAAACACTTCGGCGGCTTGCATGCGCTGAACAATGTGAACCTCGACGTTAAAAAAGGTTCGGTTCACGCGATTATCGGCCCGAACGGTGCAGGTAAATCTACGTTCCTGAACTGCCTGATCGGCAAGCTGGCTCCGGACACGGGATCAGTTATGTTTCAGGGCAAACCAGTGCTTGGCCAGAAGCCACACCAGATTAACCAGATGGGCATCAGCCGCGTGTTCCAAACACCCGAGATATTCACGGACCTAACCGTTTTCGAAAACGTCATGATCCCGTGTTTTGCACACCGTGACGGGTCGTTCGTGTTGAATGCTTGGAAAAAGGTTAAAGGTGAAACCGGCATTCGTGAACAAGCAGAGCAGATGTTGTTAGATGTGAACATGCAGGACAAATTGCACATGAATGCGGCCTCGCTTTCCCGTGGTGACAAGCGGCGATTGGAATTGGCAATGTGTTTGGCGCAAGATCCGAAACTGTTGCTGTTGGACGAACCGACTGCGGGCATGGCGCGCGCAGATACAAACGCGACGATTGACTTGCTGAAACACATCAGTGAGACGCGCGGCATCACCAAGGTTATTATCGAGCACGACATGCATGTGGTGTTCAGCCTTGCCGACACGATCTCGGTTCTGGCGCAAGGTGCAATCATTGCCGAAGGTCTGCCGGAAGACATTAAAGGTCATCCGAAAGTCCGAGAAGCCTATCTTGGGGAGGCAGAGGTATGAACGACCAGATCAACAAACCAGCCTATTTCTCGCTGCACGACATCCATTCGTATTACGGCGAAAGCTATATCGTGCAAGGCGTGTCTTTCAACATTCACGAGGGCGAGATTTTGGCGCTGCTGGGGCGGAATGGCGCGGGAAAGACATCGACTTTGCGCTCCATCGCTCAGATCGGTGATCCACAAGTGACGCACGGTGAATGCTGGCTGGACCATCAGCCGTTACACGACATGAAGTCGTTCGAGGCGGCGCGTGCGGGCGTGATGCTCGTGCCCGAAGATAGACGGATCATACAAGGTTTGACGGTTCAGGAGAACTTGGAATTGGCGCAAATCGCCCCGCCGCATGGCTGGTCGATTGAGCGAATTTATGAGCTTTTCCCCCGTCTGTGCGAACGTAAAAACCAGGAAGGCACAACGCTTTCGGGTGGTGAGCAACAGATGTTGGCAATTGGTCGTGCACTGGCGCGGGACATTAAGCTGTTGTTGCTGGATGAACCTTATGAGGGGCTTGCTCCCGTGATTGTACAAGAAATTGAGAAGACACTGCGCCAAATCAAAGAGCTTGGTATCACCACGATCATCGTCGAGCAAAATGCTGTTGCAGCACTGAAACTGGCGGACCGTGCGGTGATTCTGGACACCGGCCAAGTAGTTTTTGACGGAACAGCGCAAGAGGTGCTGGACAACGAGACGCTACGCGAAGAATATCTCGCAATCTAACGAATTCCGACTTCTGGAGAAAATCATGGAACAGCATATTTATCCGCCTTCGAAAGAAACTGTCGTCAAAGCATTGATCAAGGAAGATCAATATAATGCGATGTATGCTGAGTCTATTAGCGATCCGGAGGCTTTCTGGGGCGAGCAGGGGCATCGCCTCGACTGGATCAAACCTTATACCAAAGTGAAAAACACGACGTTCGAGTACCCGAATGTCTCGATCAAGTGGTTCGAAGACGGGGTGTTGAATGTCTCGGCCAATTGCATTGACCGGCATTTGAAGGACAGAGGCGATCAGGTCGCTATCATTTGGGAAGGCGACAATCCCGAGGATGACGCGCGGATCACCTATAAGGAATTGCACGAACACGTCAGTCGCTTGGCGAATGTGTACAAGAAACTAGGCGTCAAGAAGGGCGACCGGATCGTTCTATACATGCCAATGATCCCCGAGGCGGCTTATGCGATGCTGGCTTCGGCGCGCATTGGTGCAGTCCATTCGATCGTATTCGCAGGCTTCTCGCCCGAGGCATTGGGCAGCCGGATCAAGGACTCCGGCGCGAAGCTGGTTGTAACAGCGGATGAAGCACCACGTGGCGGGCGGAATACTCCGTTAAAAACGAACGTTGACAGGGCGCTGGAGATTTCCGGCGACGTAACGACCTTGGTGGTTGAACGGACAGGTGCGGATGTTGGCCTGAAGGCCGGCCGCGATCATTCGTACCGTGCAATGACGGCGGACGCCTCGGCTGATTGCCCGCCCGAGCCGATGAACGCCGAAGATCCGTTGTTTGTGCTGTATACGTCGGGTTCCACGGGGAAACCCAAAGGGGTTGTGCACTCAACAGGCGGGTATCTTCTGTATGCCTCTATGACCCACCAATATGTTTTTGACTACCACGAGGGCGATATTTATTGGTGCACGGCGGATGTGGGCTGGGTGACTGGGCACAGCTATATCGTTTATGGGCCGCTTGCGAACGGCGCGACGACGTTGATGTTCGAGGGTATCCCGACCTATCCCGACGCCAGCCGTTTCTGGCAAGTTTGCGACAAGCACCAAGTAAACCAATTCTATACAGCCCCGACCGCGTTGCGTGCATTGATGGGCCACGGCAATTCCTACGTCGAGAAATGCGACCTGTCCTCGCTGCGAATTTTGGGATCAGTAGGCGAGCCAATCAACCCCGAAGCATGGGAGTGGTACAACCGCGTCGTTGGCAAGGGCAAATGCCCCATTGTCGATACGTGGTGGCAAACCGAAACCGGAGGCATTCTGCTGACACCACTGCCCGGCGCGACGGCTTTGAAGCCCGGCGCTGCGATGAACCCGTTCTTCGGTGTTCAGCCCGTGGTTCTGGATCCTCAAACAGGGGTTGAGTTGGAAGGTAACGGCGTCGAGGGCGTGCTGTGCATGAAGGACAGTTGGCCGGGGCAAATGCGGACGGTGTTTGGCGACCACGACCGCTTTATCTCTACGTATTTCGCGGATTACAAAGGGTACTATTTTGCGGGTGATGGTTGCCGTCGTGACGAGGATGGCCATTACTGGATTACCGGTCGTGTTGACGACGTGATTAACGTATCTGGCCACCGCATGGGAACGGCCGAAGTGGAATCCGCGCTGGTCGCCCACCCCAAAGTTTCCGAGGCCGCTGTGGTCGGGTATCCGCACGCGATCAAAGGACAGGGCATTTATGCCTATGTTACGTTGATGGGGGGCGAGGAGCCGACTGATGGCTTGCGCAAAGAATTGGAGCTTTGGGTGCGTAAAGAAATCGGCCCGATTGCCAAGCCAGACCTGATCCAATGGGCACCGGGCCTGCCGAAAACCCGTTCGGGCAAAATTATGCGCCGTATTCTACGTAAGATAGCCGAAGATGATTTCGGAGCGTTGGGTGATACGTCTACGCTGGCTGATCCATCCGTGGTCGAAGAATTGATCGAAAACCGGATGAAATGAGCGTAAAATCCAATCGCCTGTGATTGAAGGCTCGCCGGGCTGGCGGGCCTTTGTACGTTTGTCATGAATTTGTGATAGTTGCCCAATAGAAAACACATCAAGTGTTATCGTAGGGGACATAAATACATCAGCGAAACCTGACGGAATAGTTTCGTTTTACGTATGGGATTACCCAGAAGTTAGCGCTGGCTTTATCAGTGCGTTCTGGAAGGCAGCAGCCGAGTTGGATGATAAGGTCGAAGGCCTGAAGGAAGGTAAGCGGTTTCCGTATTGAACACCTCAAGGCCTGTCTGCCCTCTGTCAAAAAACCAGGCTAAGTTCGGTGACGGTTGAGGCGATAGATATTGATTGTGTGTTCGCAACGTTTGAAGATTTCTGGCGGCCCTTCACACTCGGCGCGGGCCCAGCACTTGGATACTGCATGTCGTTGGAGCAACCTCAACGGGAAGCGTTGAGAGCATTGTTAGAGAAGAACATTGGGTTGCGTGGCGAAATTATCATGCCGGCACGCGCTTGGGCGGTTAAAGCAGCCGCTTAGGAACTTTTCCGCAGCCGTATAACCACATCAATCTTTGAAATCTCGGCACCTTCAGGCAAATCCGGCAGACTTTTGAACTTCACCGAACCAACGGGTGCATCCGTAAGCACACCCTCGTCTTCCCAATAGAAATGCGAGTGGTCTTCAACCCGAGTGTCGTAATACGAACGATGCCCGTCTACGCTGACTTCGCGCATAAGGCCGGCCTCGCAGAACGCGCCGAGCGTGTTGTAGACCGTGGCCAAAGAAACTTTTGTATCGGAATCGTGCGTTAGGTCGAACAAGGACTCTGCTGTTACGTGGCGGTCTTGTCCATCGCCTACCAGCAGATCGGCCAAAAACAGGCGTTGGCGTGTCGGGCGCAAATCTCCGCCGGACAGCCAAGTCGAGGCACGTTGATGCGGGTTTTGAATTTGCAGGTTCATCGTTCTAATTCCTATGGTTCGTCACTATATACGACTAAATTACCCACAATGGCCAGACCCACGCCAGCGCTATTGCGCCTCGTTGTGGCACAGTGGTAAGAATGCAGAACTAAACCGAATTTCAGGAGCATCCCCTAACATGACCGAATTTCCCACAAGCTTTGATCGTGAAGGCCTTCTAAAATGTGCTCGTGGTGAGTTATTCGGACCGGGTAACGCACAATTGCCGATGCCACCCATGTTGATGATGGACCGTATTACGGAGGTTTCGAGCGACGGCGGCGAGCATGGTAAGGGCCACATCGTGGCGGAGTTTGATATTAATCCTGACCTTTGGTTCTTCGATTGCCATTTCCCTGGCAATCCGATCATGCCTGGTTGCCTTGGCTTGGATGGTTTGTGGCAGTTGACGGGTTTCAATCTGGGTTGGCGTGGCTGGCAGGGGCGCGGATATGCGCTGGGTGTGGGTGAGGTCAAGCTTACCGGCATGGTGCGCCCTGAACGCAAAATGCTTACGTATCACGTTGATTTCACCAAAGCCATCCAGACACGTCGCTTGACCATGGGCGTTGCCGATGGGCGGGTCGAGGCTGACGGTGAAGTGATCTATCTGGTTAAAGGCATGAGAGTCGCGCTGTCTGCGGAATAATCTGAATTAAAGGAATACAATATGCGTCGCGTAGTTATCACCGGTCTCGGGATCGTTTCGTCAATTGGCAATAACGCTGAAGAGGTTCTTGCCTCGTTGAAGGCACAGAAATCCGGCATTACTTTTGCACCGACTTATGCGGAACATGGGTTCCGTAGTCAAATCCACGGAATGCCGACAGTTGATCTGAAGGAAAGCATCGACAAACGTATCTGGCGGTTTATGGGAGACGGTGCGGGCTATTCTTACCTGTCCATGGAGCAGGCGATTGCGGATGCAGGGCTTGAAGAAAGCGACGTTTCAAACGAGCGCACAGGCCTGATTGTTGGCTCGGGTGGTCCTTCAACCAAACATTTGCATGATGCGCATAACATCGTGGTGGAAAAAGGCGCGCCCAAGCGTATGGGGCCGTTTATGGTTACACGCGGGATGTCTTCGACGACTTCGGCCTGTCTGGCAACGCCGTTCAAGATCAAAGGCGTTAACTATTCTATAACCTCTGCCTGTTCGACCTCGGCGCATTGTATTGGTAATGGTGTTGAGCAAATTCAGTTTGGCAAGCAGGACATTGTGTTCGCTGGCGGTGGCGAGGAACTGGACTGGACCTTGTCCTGTCTATTCGACGCGATGGGCGCGATGTCGTCCAAGTATAACGACGCACCGGAAACGGCAGCACGGGCGTTCGATGCAACGCGTGACGGGTTTGTGATTGCAGGCGGCGGTGGCATGGTTGTGCTTGAGGAGCTGGAGCATGCGAAGGCGCGTGGTGCAAAAATTTATGCCGAGGTTACGGGCTACGGTGCTACATCGGATGGTTACGACATGGTTGCCCCTTCGGGTGAGGGTGGCGAGCGGTCGATGAAGCTGGCGATATCTACGTTGGGTGATCGCAAGGTAGATTATATCAACGCGCACGGCACGTCGACTCCGGTTGGCGATGTGAAAGAAGTCGAGGCTGTCCGTCGGATATTCGGTGAGGGTTCGACCCCGCTGATTTCCTCGACAAAATCGCTGACAGGGCACAGCCTTGGCGCGACGGGTGTGCAGGAGGCGATCTATTGTCTGATGATGTTGCAGAATGATTTCATAGTTGGTTCGGCGAATGTGATGGAACTCGATCCAGAGTTATCTGCAAGCGAGATTGCCACGGCGAATATCGAGAACGCGGGGCTGGATACGGTGATTTCGAACAGCTTCGGTTTTGGTGGCACGAACGCGACACTAGCGATGAGCAAATATCATGGCTGATTTAATGAAGGGCAAACGCGGGCTGGTTATGGGCGTCGCGAATGAACGCTCGATCGCTTGGAGTATTGCCAAAGTTCTGGCGGAAGAGGGCGCGGAACTGGCATTCACATATCAGGGCGAGGGTTTTGGTAAACGCTTGCGCCCGCTGGCTGAAAGCATTGGTTCGTCGCTGGTTATTCCGGCTGACGTGCAGGATGAAGCCTCGCTTGATACTACGTTCAAAACGTTGAAAGACGAGTGGGGCACTATTGATTTTCTGGTTCACGCCATCGCCTATTCTGACAAGGAAGAACTGGCGGGGCGGTTTATTGATACCTCGCGCAAGAACTTTTTGAACTCGCTGGATATTTCGTGCTTCAGCTTTGTGGACGTTGCCAAACGAGCGGCGGCGCTGATGCCGGACGGCGGCTCGATGATAACGCTGACCTATATGGGCAGCAACCGCGTGCAGCCGAATTATAATGTCATGGGTGTGGCGAAAGCGGCGCTTGAAAGTTCGGTCCGGTATTTGGCAAACGACCTTGGCCCTGACAACATTCGTGTGAATGCGGTTAGCCCCGGTCCGATGAAAACGCTGGCGGGTGCTGCAATTGGCGGGGCGCGTAAAGTGTACCGCACGATTGGCGAGAATGCGCCATTACGGTCCAACGCCACACCGGATTCGGTGGGTGGAACCGCGGCATTTTTGCTGTCGGACTACGGTGCATTCACTACTGGCGAGATAATCCGTGTGGACGGCGGTTATCACATAATGGGCATGATGCAGTCCGAAAACCTTTAACGCTAAATTGCTTTTAACAATGGTTCCTCTTGTGCCAATGTACGGGCAGCGGAGGAACCAACTATGCCAATCACCACATGTGTATTCGATGCCTATGGCACCCTGTTTGACGTGGCCGCTGCCGCGCGGATAGCCGCCGCAGAACCCGGCCGCGAGGCTTTTGCTGCCAAATGGCCGCTTATCGCGCAGGATTGGCGGCTTAAGCAGTTGCAATACACTTGGCTGCGGGCTGTTGCTGACGCGCACACGGATTTCTGGGAAGTAACGCAAAACGGGTTGGATTACGCGCTAGAGGCCTCTGGTATTGATGATGACGAACTGCGAGAACGATTGTTGGCATTGTATTGGGAATTATCAGCCTTCCCCGAGGTTCCGGCGATGTTGAAGGCGTTGAAAGACGCTGGGATGCAGACGGCGATACTTTCGAACGGCTCGCCTGAAATGCTACAAGGGGCGGTAAAAAGTGCCGGAATTTCCGACCTGCTGGACGACGTTCTAAGCGTTCAGGATGTGGGCGTGTTCAAGCCACACCGTTTTGTCTACGACATGGTTTGTGATCGTTTTGGATGCGAGAAATCCGAGGTGTTGTTCGTGTCTTCGAATGGTTGGGATGCAGCGAATGCAGCGGGTTATGGATTCTACACCGCTTGGGTGAACCGCCCCGGCGAGCCAATGGATCGCCTGCCGTGGAAGCCGCAAAAAGTGATGTCGGATTTGACCGGAATACCGGAACTGGCAAAGGGATAAGTATGAAATTCACCACATCCGAAGGGCTTCAATTGGCCTCTGAAGACGAGGGCGAGGGGCCGATGTTTGACGCCCTGGAAGGGTTGCCGCTTGCGTTGATACGCGGTGCAAATTCAAACCTGTTGACCGAGGAAAGCGAGGCCGAGATGCAACGCCGTCGGCCAGATATGCTTTACGCTAACGTGCCGGACAGAGGGCATGTGCCGTTTTTGAACGAAACGCAGTCTGTTACCGTGATTGAAAAGCTGATTGGGCAAGTTGGATGAACATCGAAATGATTATGGCGGCGGCCACAAGGTTGGCTCCAGTCGTGCGGCGGACGCCGCTGCTCAGCTCTCCGTTTCTGGACGAAATAGCGGGTCGGCGTGTGTTCGTTAAGGCCGAATGCTTGCAACACACCGGCAGTTTTAAGTTCCGTGGCGGCTGGGCCGCAGTTTCGGCGCTGGAAGAGGCGCAGCGAGCGGGCGGCGTCATCGCATTTTCCTCCGGAAATCATGCGCAAGGCGTCGCCTTGGCGGCACAACGGCACGGGATCGAGGCAGTCATAATAATGCCGCATGACGCGCCGGAACTTAAGATCTCGAACACGCGGGCTTTTGGGGCCGACGTCGTACTTTATGACCGGCTTACTGAAGATCGCGATAAAATTGGCGATGAAATGGCGGCGGCGCGTGGGTTAACGTTGATCAAGCCGTTTAACGAACCACAAGCAATCGCGGGACAAGGCACCGTCGGCCTGGAAATCGCCGAGCAGGCAGCATTCGAGGGTATCACGAACGCCGAGGTTATCGTGTGCTGCGGCGGCGGTGGTCTGACGAGTGGAATTGCATTGGCTTTGGCGGATAAGGCGCCGTCAATGCGCGTACGCCCTTGCGAGCCGATGGAATCTGACGATGTTGCGCGTTCACTGCGCTCCGGTATGATCGAGGTGAACGCGACTGTCGCTAACTCGATTTGCGATGCGATTCTTACGCCTTCTGCCGGGGATATCACCTTTGAAATCATGAAAAACTTATGTGGTTCTGGGCTGGCTGTCAGTGATCACGACGCGATGCGGGCGATGGCGCATGCCTTCCGGAGGTTGAAAATTGTTCTGGAACCGGGCGGTGCGGTGGCGCTTGCGGCGGCCTTGTTTCAGCCAGAGGAAATTAGCGGTGACGCCGTGATTGTGGTCGCCACGGGTGGAAACGTGGATCCGAACGTCTTCGCGCGCAGTTTGGAAACGTTGAATGACTGAAAAGACTGACATAATTGTAATTGGCGGCGGGATCGCTGGTGGCAGTCTCGCAGCGGCGGTTTCGGGCGATGCCAATGTCGTATTGCTGGAGGTGGAGGACGTCTTGGGCTACCACGCCACCGGTCGGTCGGCCGCGATGTTCGAACCAAATTACGGCAACGATGTAATAAACGCTCTGACCCGCGCGAGCCACGATGCTCTTGTCGAGGCAGATGTTCTTTCGCCGCGTGGGGTGATGACGGTTGCGGACGAAACCGAAGTACATCTGATGGACGCGATTGCCGACCAACAGGACAATGTGCGGATGGAATTGGAAGAGGCACTCGCATTGGTGCCCATCCTTAATTTATCGACCGTCAAAGATGTCGTGCTGGGTTCTGCGGCGCAGGATCTGGATGTGGATAAGCTGTTTCAGAGCCGTTTGAAAGTTGCGCGCGCGAACGGGGTGCAGTTGCACACGAAATCCGGCGTTGAAGGCATCGGATATGTTGATGGAAAATGGCACGTTTTGACTGCTGCGGGGGAATTCACTGCCCCAATAATAGTTAACGCGGCAGGTGCGTGGGCCGACAAGATTGCTGCCTTGGCTGGTGTGACGCCTTTAAGCATTCAGCCGTTTCGACGTTCTGTGGCGCGATTGCCTGCGCCGGGTGGGCGCGATATAAACGATTGGCCGATGTTGCTGTCTGCGACCGAGACTTGGTATGCCAAGCCGGATGCCGGAAAATGGCTGGTGTCTTCCGCTGAGGAAGACCTCATTGAACCAATGGACGCTTGGGCTGATGATATGGTTCTGTCCGAGGGGTTGGCGCGCTATCAGGCGTTCGTCACCGAAGAAGTTACGCGCGTCGAGGGCAACTGGGCCGGAATTCGCAGTTTCGCACCGGACCGCACACCTGTTGTGGGTTTTGATCGCGACGCACGCGGATTTTTCTGGCTGGCAGGGCAAGGGGGGTACGGGGTGCAGACGTCTCCGGCTTTGTCGGAGTTAGCTGCGAACTTGATCTCTGGTCGAACATTAGGGCTTTATGCCGATATTATCGCAGCACTCTCGCCTGCGCGGGACATGTAAATGGAACAGTTAGACGCCTTGGTGATCGGGGCCGGCCCGGCTGGATTAATGGCGGCGTCTCGTCTGGCCGCTGCGGGTGTGCGCGTGGTTATTGTCGAGGGAAAACCTTCGGTTGGGCGCAAGTTATTGATGGCCGGAAAATCGGGTTTGAATCTGACGAAAGACGAACCGTATGAAGATTTTCTGAAAGCGTACGGAGATGCGCAAGCGTGGCTGGAACCGATGCTCCGTGATTTCGGCCCCGTTCAGGTTCGGGAGTGGGCCGAAGGACTGGGGCAGGAAGTTTTCACAGGCAGCAGCGGGCGGGTCTTCCCAAAGGTTATGAAAGCCTCGCCTTTGTTGAGAAACTGGTTGAGGACGTTGGCGGACGACGGCGTCGAACTGCGGACGCGGTGGCGTTGGATTGGTTGGGACGGGGACGCGCTGCGATTTAACACTTCCGAAGGTGAACGCGTCATATCGGCCAAAGTCAAGGTTCTGGCCCTGGGCGGGGCGAGTTGGCGAAGGCTTGGATCGGACGGGTCTTGGGCAGAATTTCTTGATGCCCCGCTGGCCCCGTTCAGGCCTGCTAACATGGGATTTTTGCGAGAATGGTCGCAGTTTATGCAGCCGCATTTTGGCGCGCCAGTGAAGCCGGTTCTGCTGCGCGTTGGCAAGCGAACGGTTAAGGGCGAATTTGTGGTGACATCACGCGGTATCGAAGGAAGCGCCGTTTACGCGGTTTCATCAGCCTTGCGCGACGGTGGAGAGTTAATATTGGATCTGCTGCCAGACGTTGATCTGCCCGAAGTCGTTACCAAACTGAACCGTCCTAGGGGCAAAAACAGCCTTTCAAACCACTTGCGAAAAACGCTTGGCTTAAAGGGGGTTAAGGCGGCCTTGTTGCGTGAGGCGGGCGCGCTGCCGGAAACCATCAATGGTTTGGCGGAGCGGATTAAGGCGCTGCCTTTAGCGCTGAACGGCCCCACACCAATGGACGAGGCGATCTCGACGGCAGGCGGAGCCACGCGGGCTGGGCTTAATGATCGGTTAATGCTTAATGCCTATGATGGTGTGTTTTGCGCAGGTGAGATGCTGGACTGGGAGGCTCCGACAGGTGGGTACCTGCTGACAGCCTGCCTTGCGACGGGCCGTCTTGCTGGTGACGCGGCGCTCGAATATCTTAAGAATTAGTAACCGGTTTTGTCTTTGGCCCGCTGATACGCAGGCCGATTGGCAACGCGCTTAAAGTATTCAGCAACTTTGCCTTCGGGGATATCGAATTTGGCCCCTTCGGCCCAATTCGAGCAGTGTCCAAGTAGAAGGTCGGGAATGGTGAACGTGTCGCCCATCACGAATTCATTATCACCGAGACGGGTCTCCAATGTTTTCATAGCTTTTGCGAACTCGTATTTCGCAGTCGGCTTGATCGCTGGAACGCGGTACTCTTCTGGGTGTATAAACGAGTTTTTAGCAGCCATCCAAAGCGTGCCATCCACTTCGTCACAACAGAACTGGGTGAAGCTGTCCTGTTGCGCGCGTTCGATTGTGCCGGCCGGAAAAGTCAATTGTCCGTGCTTGTCGGCCAAGTACTGGATGATCGCTACCGAGTCAAAAATAGTCTCGCCCTCAGCAATCAGGCAGGGAACTTTTCCCGACGGATTGATCTCGCGGGCCTCTTTGGAGCCGGGACTGACCAGCACCATTTCATATTCCATACCCATCTCTTCAAGCGCCCAATATACGCGCATTGTGCGATTTCTCGAGTTTCCGATGACTTTATACATATTGATTCCTCATCTGGGGTGAAGCATGGCGATGCGAATGAATGCGCGTTCCATCATGGCCATTGCGGGGACGGGACTAGAGGAGCGTAGTGCAAGGTCGGTGTCCGTTAAAACCTTTAACGCCGCTTCAAGGCGCGGGGTCTGCCATTGTCGGGCCTGCCGGATCATACGATCGCGGCGCGGACCGAATACTGGGGGGCGGGCGCGAGACAACGTCGCCTCTGGCCCTTGGTCGGAAGAGGCTGCCGCATGAAGCAGTCGGAAATGGCGTGTGGCCCCAATGCAAAGCGATGTTGGATTAACACCTTGTCCTGCCAGCCTTCGCATTTGCGGAACGATAGCCGCGGAGTTTCCGTCGGCAGCAAAATTTACCGCATCGTCCAATACGGCTTCGGATGTTAACGGGGCGCAGGCAGCAATGTCGTCGGGCGATACTGGAGTATCGTCATCGAGTTTATACAACGCCAGTTTTTCGATTGTTTGACGAAAATCCCCAAGGCTTAACGCGCGCGACAGGTTGTCGAGATCGGTCATGGCGTCAGGGTCCACGGCGGTGACGCCGGATTTTTTTAATGTTGCTTCAATTTCATCACGGCTTGGTGGATCGGTGTAAATGCCTATACCAACACAAGAATTGCTGCCTTCAAATGCCTTACGAAGGGCAGAGCGTGCATTTAGTTGGCCTGCCGTCACGACCATCATCGCATCACCGGGCAGCCAGCCTTGAATCGCGGCGAGGAAGGTCTTGGACAGGCCGTCTGTAGCGTCTTCGATCAACACGACCCGTTGGCCGGGGAAAAACCCTTGCGCTTTGATTGCATCCAGCAGTCTGGCGGGGTCTTTGCGTAGCTCCGCACCATTAATGCGGGTCAGGCGCATCTCCGTTTCGCCATCCGGCCCAATCAACGTTTTCACAACGTCTTGACGTTTCAATGCTATCCGCATCGCATCCGGTCCGTAAAGCAAAACCCCTGCTTTGGACAGGTCGGGTTTTGCCAGAAAGCGGGTGGCGTCGCGGGCGTTTAACTTCACGTCAACCAATCCTCGGCGGATATAGATAAGCGCGTCACGATTTTATTTGCAATGGTTGCAGCCATTCGCCGGTTGGCGTCCCGTTCCGCGATGCGCGTGGCATAAGCCGAAGCCGTAGCATTATAGGCCGTGAAGGCAGATACGGAGTCCTGAAAAGCGATGCCGCCACCAAGCTGCGTTATGGTAAACACAGCAGTTCCCGAAAGATTATATCGTGTGATCGAGCCATCCTGAGTAATCGCTACCCCGACACTGTTCACATTCAGTACAACGTCCAACCGATGCGTCGCCGCGGTTGCTGTCCCGAGGCGGGTCACCAATTGTTCGCGCATCTGGAAGCCGTCGAGACCGATGAAATCCCCCAGCGCGATACGGCCGTGCATGCGTTCCGCGGCAGAACCTTCGCTGTAGATGGGCGTAAATCCGCAGGCCGACAGGGCCAGCGGGACGGCTGTCAGGGCCAGAAATTTGCGGCGATTAAATAACGACATTGATGATACGGCCCGTAACTACGATCAGTTTTTTAGGCGCATTGCCAGCAAGCGCCCTGATCACAGCTTCGTCTGCCAGCGCCAGTTTTTCAACCTCGGATTTCGGCAGGTCTTTGGCAACTTTGATTTCCGAACGCCGTTTGCCGTTGATCTGGATTGGCAACGTGATTGTGTCGTCTATCAGCATCGCTGGGTCAATTTCGGGCCAAGGCGCGGTTGTTACCATTCCGGTCCCACCCATCAATGCCCAGACCTCTTCGGCGATATGCGGGGTCGTCGGGTGCATAAGCTGCGCCATGATTTTCATGGCGGCCTGCTTGTCAGATTTGCCAGCTTTGGATTTCTGCAGCGTGTTCGTGAACTCGTACAACTTGGCGATCGCTTTGTTGAAAGCGAAACCCTCGATGTCCGCAGTCACCTCGTCAATCGTACGGTGCGCGGCTTTGGCCAGGGCCAGAGCGTCTTGCGCTGACGATGGTTTGGCATCGGATTCGTCGATTTCGCAAGCCATACGCCAGATGCGTTGTAGGTGTTTCCACGCGGCCTCAGCGCCTGCGGCCGTCCATTCAACGTCGCGCTCTGGTGGGCTGTCGGACATGGTGAACCAGCGGGCGGTATCGGCGCCGTATTGGTCGATGATGTCTTCCGGGTCCACGACGTTTTTCTTGGACTTGGACATCTTGATGATCGGGCCGACGGTAACTTCCTTGCCTGTAGAGCGCAGGGTTGCGCCCGTTGCGGTGCGGATCACCTCGGAGGGGTTATGGTATGTAGTGCGATTGGCCTTGGTGCTGGCGTAGAATTCATGCGTAACCATGCCTTGCGTGAACAAAGCGTTAAAAGGCTCGATTGCAAATTTTGGCAAATGTCCCGTCTTTTCCATCGCCCGCGCAAAGAAGCGAGAATACAGCAGGTGCAGGATCGCATGCTCGATGCCGCCAATGTATTGGTCGACGTTCATCCAGTATTCGGCTTCGGCCAGATCGGTCGGTGTTTCGGCATTCGGCGAGGTAAAGCGGGCGTAATACCACGAGCTGTCAACGAACGTGTCCATCGTATCAGTCTCGCGCTGCGCCGCTGCGCCACATTTCGGGCAGGCAACGTCACGCCATGTGTCGTGACGGTCCAGCGGGTTACCGGGACGTTCAAAGGATACATCGTCGGGCAATTTGACGGGCAGGTTCTTCTTTGATTCCGGAACAATTCCACAGGTATCGCAATGGATTACCGGAATCGGGCAGCCCCAGTAACGTTGACGGCTGATGCCCCAATCGCGCAGGCGGTATTGCGTGACGCCTTTGCCCATGTCGCGCGCTTCGACGCGAGAAATTACTTCGGCTATGGCTTCATCTATCGACATGCCATCCAGGAAGTCGGAGTTGATCAGGGTGCCGGGGTCACTGAATGCCTCCGTACCAACCTCGTAATTCGTGCCGTCGGCGGAAACCACGGCCTTCACGTTCAGGCCATACTTCCGCGCAAAATCCAAATCGCGCTGGTCATGTGCAGGGCAGCCGAAAATCGCACCTGTTCCGTAATCCATAAGGATGAAGTTGGCGATATAGACGGGCATCTGCCAATCGGGGTCGAACGGGTGTGTAACCGTGATGCCCGTGTCCAACCCGACCTTGTCAGCCTTCTCCATCTCTTCGGCCGATGTTCCCATGCGGCGGCAATCTGCGTTGAAGGCGGCCACTTTCGGATCGTTCTCCAAGGCCTTGGCCAACGGATGATCCGCCGAGATCGCTGCAAAGCTGGCCCCGAACAGTGTGTCGGGGCGGGTAGTGTAAACCTCTAGCTCCTCAAACCCCTTCGGCGCGCCATTCATTTCAAAGCTGAATTGCAGCCCTTGCGATTTGCCGATCCAGTTCTTTTGCATAGTCTGGACTTTTTCCGGCCAGTTGGGCAGGTCGTCCAACGCTTCCAGCAGCTCATCCGAATAATCCGATATCTTGAAGAACCACTGCGTCAGCTCTTTCCGTTCTACCGGAGCATTCGAGCGCCAACCCTTGCCGTCAATCACCTGCTCGTTAGCCAGAACCGTCATATCGACGGGGTCCCAGTTGACGACGGCGTTCTTGCGGTAAATCAGGCCAGCTTCCAGCATATCGATAAACATAGCCTGTTGTTTGCCGTAGTATTCGGGATCACAGGTGGCGAATTCGCGGCTCCAATCGATCGAGAACCCAAGCGGGCGCATTTGTTTCTTCATGGCGGCGATATTCTGGTAGGTCCATTTGCCGGGATGGGTGTTATTCTCCATCGCGGCGTTTTCTGCGGGCATCCCGAAGGCATCCCAGCCCATCGGGTGCAAAACGTTGAACCCGCGGGCGGCTTTGAAGCGTGCAACCACATCGCCCATCGTATAATTCCGTACATGGCCAATATGAATGCGGCCGGAGGGGTAAGGGAACATCTCGAGCACATAGTACTTTTCACGCGAATCGTCGCGTTCCGCTTTGAAAACAAGGGCCTCGTCCCACACTTTTTGCCATTTCGGTTCCGTTACGCGCGCATTATATCGTGTCACAGCGGGTGTTTCCCTCTTATTAGCTTCGGCCACCGCCGAAAATTGGATAATTGCTAAGTATAAGGTCGTGAAAGCGGGAACAAGAGGCATTGAACCGCCTCTAAGGCACAAGAGTGTGACATCCATGCATCACCTTATAGAACAATTAACACATAATAGTCAGCTTACTTGACCCTAAAGGCAGGTTGGTTGAATAAAGTTGCACTCCTTCCGGGTAACCGGCGATAGGTGATTTTTTTAACTAAAGGAAAGAAAAAACGATGAAAAACGTTCTTCTTACTACTACGGCACTGGTTGCCTTTGCTGGCGCTGCTGCCGCTGGTGCTGATCTGAGCCTGTCCGGCTCGTCAGCTATAACATACGACGTTGAAGCGGGAACTGCTGCCCTTTCAGCATCCGCAGCAGTCGGCGCTTCCTTCTCCACGGAATTGAATAACGGCATGGTTGCTACCTTGTCCGCTGGTGACGTGCTTACATATAGTGGGACCGCATGGGCCGCTTCTGGCGCTAAGTCTTACACTGCATCCCTAGCTACTGGTTACGGCACTCTGTCATATGGCGCTGTTAAGAATGCGGGTTACAATGCCGATGGCTCCACTCTGAGCCTAGTGGCCGGTATGAACGAAGGCGTGGCTGCTGCAGCCGCTGCCCACGACGTTCGTATTGATGCTGCTATGGGCGGCTTCTCCGCTGAAATCAGCTTTGACGCTAGCGCTGTAGCCACTAATGCAATTGCTCTATCCGGCTCTGTAGCTGGTGCAGATGTCGCATTTGCCACAGACGGTGATCAGTCTGCCATGACTGCAGCCATTTCCCTTGCCGGTGCTTCTGTAGGTCTTGCCTATGCTACTGACGGCACAAATAACTCTGTGGGTGTATCAGTTTCCTACGCCTTGACTAGCGACCTTACAGTATCCGGTTCGAGCGCAACTAACTCCGAAGCTGGAAAAGATAATCATCAAGCACTTAAGTTTGCATACGCAAGCGATGGTGTATCTGCTAGCCTAGCTTATGATGTGGATGCTAAGACATACGCCGTGGCAACTTCATACACAGCTAACTTGGATGCAACGGCAGTTACAGTGGCACTAGGCTATGACGGCTCGGATGTTACCGTTTCCGTAGACGCCGTCTACACTGCTGGTGATCTTACTGTAAATGCGGGTGGTAATGACAACAGCAAAGGTTACCTAGATGCTCGTTACAATCTTGGTGGCGGCGCAGCAGCATTTGCATCATACGCAAATGCCGCCGATCTTGGACCTAACAAAGTTGCAAAAGGTACATTCGTTGGTGTATCTCTAGCATTCTAAGCCTAACGGTTTAGATTTGAATAGAGGGGGCGGGCTTTGGCCCGCCCTTTTCTTTTGGGTATTGGGTGGAATGACGCATGGCGCTTTTGGATATTCAACAACGTATTGCAGTGGCTGAGGGTAAGGCCGGGCGTGATGCTGGATCGGTTCTGTTGATTGCTGTTTCCAAGGTCCAGCCGAACGCGCGGGTGGCAGAAGTGTTAGTGCAGGGGCACCGCTTGTTTGGTGAGAACCGCGCCCAAGAAGCCGCCGGAAAATGGCCGGATTTTAGGGCGCAGTTTGCGGATGTGCAGGTGCACCTGATTGGTCCGCTCCAGTCAAACAAGGTGAACCAGGCGCTGGAATTGTTCGATGCGATCCACACCGTTGACCGTGAAAAGCTGTCGAAGAAACTGGCGGACGCAGTGCAGAAGCGCGGAAGCTGTCCGGAATTGTTCATACAGGTTAATACGGGCGAGGAGCCGCAGAAGGCTGGTGTTATGCCCGCTGATGTGGATGATTTCGTGAAAACCTGCCGCGAGGTGTACGACCTGTCAATAGCCGGACTGATGGTAATCCCCCCGGTGGAGGAGGAGGCAAGCCTGCATTTCTCGTTGCTATCCAAGATGGCGAAACGGAATGGGCTGGAAGGTTTGTCGATGGGCATGAGTAGCGATTTCGAGAAGGCGATTGCGCTGGGGGCGACGCATGTCCGTGTCGGATCGGCCATATTTGGAGAGCGGGTTGCGAGCGTTAACCTTTAAGGGTTTTGGCGTAATTTTCGCGTACACAACCCGTACACAATGCGTATGCACAAAAATTGACGACGGGTTGTTAACTAATTCAGCATTGAACCGCGGCGGCGTTCTCTAGCCAGAGGAATCATAGGCGACCATGTGCTGGTCTGATCCTTCCTCGGGCAGTGGTATCAGCGCGGTGTATTCATCCGAGATGTGCCAACGGTCTAGCATTTCCATAGATTCGAATTCGATTACAAACACCATCCCATGGACGTCTTTTTCGCCGTTGAGCATCTTGGGGTTCGCGCCTATGGCAATCGGTTTGGCATCAAATTTGGAAGCAACGGTTCGCGTTTTTGCAATGTACTCTTCAAATTTATCCCGGCAGGTCACAGTTGCCCGAGAGATCATATAAGCTGGCATTGGTGTTTCCTTTCATCGTAGCTCTAGTTTATGAATTTTTGTCACGACGGTGCTATCGGGCATCGCGTCGAACTTGTTGTCAGGGCTATTACAGGCGCTTAAGGAAAGTGGGCTTGTCCAAAAGAGTCGATCAGAATTTGGGTCCTCTCTGCATTCATTGACTGAACGTGGTGAACAGACGGGCCAGCTGCTTTTTGAGCTTGCGAGATTCGGCCGGCAGATGCCGCATCCGGTAAAAGTTCAAAAACCGGGTGATTTCAGGACTATTGCAGTTTCGCTTGGAAGCGCATGCAAAAGAGCAGCCGGTCCCGATCATAATTTTACCGCGACTGTAATGATCAACGAACAAGTGTATCAATTGATCGCGCGGAATAGCGACGGACGAATTCGAACGGGCGAGGCGGACAGTCCGGATGTGGTTATGACCACGTCATATGAGGCGATAATGGCGCTCGCTGATGGTGATATGCCGCGGGACGAGTTTCTTTCGAAACACGTGGCGCTCGATGTGATGACATCCGGCAAAGGAAAAGAGTTCTTTGATTTGTTGGCGCGGGCCATGAGGGGCTTCGACTGAAGTTGTACAGTTTACACCAATATAATTATTGGCCGGAAGTTACATCAAGGCGATGATGATACCCAGGTCAGACCAGCCGGATGTGCTGCAATGGCCACGAATGACAATGTATTCGACACCATCGGGAATTTCGAGACTGTTGATCTGGATCGTCACATGCTTGGCACCAATGCTGGGCTTCGGGACTTCCGCTATTGTTAATTCGACGTTACCCGGCAAAAATATCGCGATATTGTCGAGCATGTGATCGGTGCTGGCGTCGGGATGGTGAACAGTCACGTCAAAATCCCACAGGCCGTTTGTCTGGACTGCTTTTACCATTAGAACATCCACCTCGTCCGATTGGGCGGGGAGGCTGAACGCCAACAATATTAATATGGCGAGGATTGGTCGCAATGTGGTCTCCAGCGTTGATTCCCCGCAATATTAACACAGGGTTAACTGAAATGCAGATCACATTACTGAAAGGTTGACGTGACTATTATTCCGTATTTAAGACGAGATCCGGACCGTTTTCACCCACTAGATCATGAGGGCGCAGGATGATTGTGGTTGTCCCTTCTGGAAGTGCCACGCCGCTTAGGCTGCGGGTGAAGGGGCGCTCGTTGACGTGGGGATGGGCGAGAATGCGGTAGCCGATCTCTGTTCCCTCAAGGGTGTAGATGCCCCAGCCGTTGGCGTAATGGCCCGAGCCCTCATCGGCACGCAAAACGGTTACATCAAAACGCCATGTGCCGTTCGATTGGGGCGCCTCGACCGAGATGATTTCGGGAATGTCGGCGATGGCGGTTAGCGGTGCGAGGGTAAAAAGGGCGGCTAGGATTGGGGGTTTCATCGGTATTTATCCTGTTCTGACGCGTATATAGCGCAAATTCTTTCGAATCCCTTTCACATTCGCGTGGAAATCGCTAAGAGCGCGGTGTTGAACCCCCTATTTCAGGAGAAGAACCTTGGGTTACCGAATCGTCGTCGTTGGCGCCACAGGCAATGTGGGCCGTGAAATGTTGAACATCTTGGATGAACGTGAGTTCCCGATCGATGAGATCGCAGTGCTCGCCAGTCGTCGCTCTTTGGGTACGGAAGTTGCGTTCGGCGAGAAGACGTTGAAGACGGGTGATCTGGACACGTTTGATTTTACCGGCTGGGATCTGGCTTTGTTCGCTGTAGGTTCAGAGGCGACGAAGAAGTATGCGCCACGGGCTGCGAAAGCCGGGTGTGTGGTTATCGATAATTCGTCATTGTATCGGTACGACCCGATGGTGCCGCTGATTGTGCCCGAGGTGAACCCCGATGCGATCATGGGATATGACCAGAAAAATATCATCGCCAACCCGAATTGTTCGACAGCGCAGATGGTAGTGGCATTGAAGCCACTGCATGACCGCGCAACGATCAAGCGGGTGGTTGTGTCCACTTACCAGTCGGTTTCAGGTGGTGGCAAGGATGCGATGGACGAGCTGTGGATGCAGACCAAAGGCATGTATGTACCGGGGCAGGAGCGGGTTCCGGGAGTCTTTACCAAGCAGATAGCTTTCAACGTAATTCCGCATATCGACGTGTTTATGGACAGTGGCGACACTAAAGAAGAATGGAAAATGGTTGCTGAAACCAAGAAGATCGTTGATCCTAAAATCAAGGTGACGGCGACTTGTGTGCGGGTTCCGGTGTTCGTCGGGCATTCCGAAGCGATCAACATCGAATTCGAGGATTTTCTGGACGAGGATGAGGTGCGGGATATCTTGCGCGAGGCTCCGGGCATTATGGTAATCGATAAACGCGAGGATGGCGGGTACATGACGCCAATCGAGAGCGTCGGAGAGTATGCGACGTATATCAGCCGTATCCGGCAGGACGTGACCGTCGAGAACGGGATCAACCTTTGGTGTGTATCGGACAACTTGCGCAAAGGGGCGGCGTTGAACGCGGTCCAGATCGCCGAGCTGTTTGGGCGGCGAGTGTTGAAAAAAGGTTAACGGTAAAAGGCGGCTGCAAGGGCCGCCTTTTTTACACGCGGAAGAACGCCTCGGCTTCGGCGTTGTAATATTCAAGCCCACCATCGCGAATATCGTTCCATATTCCATGCAGTGATAAACTGTCGTTTGCGACAGCTTCCTTGATAAACGGGAAGGTCATCAGATTTTCGAGGCTGACTAGCACGCCTTGCTTTTCAAGAGCGGTCTGGCGTTCTTCGTCGGTTACTTCTAGGTCTTTAACGCGTTCGTAGCCTGGGCGTAGGATGTCCATCCAGCGGCCGATAAAGCTGGAGGACTTCTCTAAATCTGGGGCCTTGCCGCTACACATTTCAAGGCAACCTGCGACGCCTCCGCAATCCGAGTGACCGACGACTATCAGATTGGAAACGTGCAGGTATTTGACGGCGTATTCGATGGCAGCAGAGGTTCCGTGGAAATCTTCGGACGGCGTGTAAACGGGCACGAGATTGGCGATATTGCGGTGGATGAAAAACTCGCCAGTCTTGGCGCCGAAGATCTCGGTTACGTGTACGCGGCTGTCACAGCATGAAATGATCATGGCGCGGGGGCGTTGGCCCTCGTCCGCGAGGCGCGCATACCAAGCTTTGTTTTCCTGAAACTGCGTTGCCCGCCAACCCGCATAGCGTTTGGCCAAATAGGACGGCAGTGGTTTTGCATGTTTCATAGGCGGCTCCTTTCCTCCCTTTTGCGGGTTTTTTAAGGGGCTTTCAAGGACTGGATGCTTGATAACACTTTTTTTAGACTTAGCCGCTAATGTGGTCGACGCGAGACTAGAGGGGAAAGAAGTCATGGGACAAATTCACCATATTTGCAGGGCGTACGCCGTGGGTGCGGGCATGGACCACGAGGTTATCCGGAATCTCAAAAAATCAGTAGGAATGGCGAAATATGAAGAGATAGCAGAGCGAGCGGCGTTTCAATTGGCGGATCGGCTTGGGCGGCTGGATCGGGCGTTGCCGGAGGCGGACTTAACAATGTGTTACCGCCATGCGCTGCATATTTGCGGGGTCGCTAGCCAGATCTGGCTGGTTGAGGTAAGCAAGGTTGCCGCAGGCGTAATGCGCTGTGCCCGGGCTGAAAATAATCTCGCGTTGGTGGCAGTGATCGGGCGGCTGAACCCTGTGGCGGAGGCGCCGTTGTTTTCGGTATTTGACCTCGAAGAATAACAGGCCTTGCGGTTCCGCTGCTGACGGCTAGTTTACGGGGGACTTATTTTGGAGATACCCTCGATGGCTGATTGCTTTGTTAAGAATTCCAGTGCTGCGATAGATGTTTATGCTGTGGCCAAGGGCGGGGAGTATCCCGTCCGGTTGACCTCGGCGCAGCTCGGTTGGTTGGAGGCAACCGGATTTTCGGGTGGCTTGGGCGAAGTGGCGTTGTTGCCGGACGACGGCAAGATCGCGGCGGTGTTGGTTGGATGGGGCACAGAGGATGCGCGGGCACGTGGACGGTTCCATCTTGCGGCTGCGGTGGCGAAGTTGCCAGCGGGAGATTACCGGATCGCGTCTGGAATTCCAAAAGATGAGATGGAAACCGAGGCGTTGGGCTGGTTGTTGTCGAACTACCGTTTCTCGAAATATAGGGATGCGGGGGCGGTTAAGGCGCGGCTGATTACGCCAGACGATGTTGACGCACGGCGCATAGAGGTGTTGGCCGAGGGTGACGCCTTGGCGCGGGATTTGATAAACACGCCAGCGTCGGACATGGGGCCGGAGGCGTTGGAGGCGGCGTTTCGCGATTTGGGCAAGCAGCACGGTGCCGAAGTTTTCGTGACCACGGGCGATGCGTTGTTGGAGCAGAATTTTCCGATGATCCACGCGGTTGGGCGGGCGTCTGATCAGGCCCCTAGGTTGCTGGATATGCGTTGGGGAGATGCAGACGCGAAGACAGTGACGCTTGTGGGCAAAGGGGTTTGCTTTGATACGGGTGGGTTGAACATCAAGCCCGGCGCCTCGATGGGGTTGATGAAAAAGGATATGGGCGGCAGTGCCAATGTGATGGGGCTTGCGCATATGATCATGTCGCTTGGGCTGAATGTAAGATTGCGGGTGCTGGTTCCAGTGGTTGAAAACTCGATTTCTGCGGGGGCTTTCAGGCCGCAGGATATCCTGACCAGCCGTAAAGGTTTGACGGTCGAGGTGAATAATACTGACGCCGAAGGGCGCTTGGTATTGGCCGACGCGCTGGCTTTGGCGGATGAGGAAACGCCGGAATTACTGTTTTGTTTGGCGACCCTGACAGGCGCTGCGCGGGTGGCGTTAGGGCCGGATCTGCCCCCGTTTTTTACTGATGGTGATGATCTGGCCGCCGAAATCTCCGAAGCGGCTGGCCGTGTGGCCGATCCGTTGTGGAGGCTACCGTTCTGGCAACCGTATGAGGAAAATATCGAACCGGGAATTGCCGATCTGGATAACGCGCCTTCAGGCGGCATGGCGGGGGCGATCACTGCGGCATTATTTTTGCGCCGTTTTGTTGAAAACACCAACAATTTTGTGCATCTGGATATTTATGGTTGGGTGCCCGCAGCCAAGCCTGCGCGCTCTAAGGGTGGGGCGTGTCAGTCGGTTCGGGCGTTGTTGTCCGTTATAGAAAATCGGGTTGGCTGATGGATAAACGCCGCACTCCGGTTAGACATGATCTGGCCGCTGAACATTTGCGCGGACAGGTAGATGTGGAGAGTTTTGTCGAGGGGAAGCCCATGATGGTAGGGGTTTCGTTGTTGAATCTATCAATAAATGCGAATCCGGCGACGGCGATGGCAACACAGCTTTTGTTCGGCGAAGGTTTCACAGTTTACGACGAGATTTCCGATATGGGGCTATCTTGGGGGCAGTCGGATGTGGATGGATACGTGGGCTATGTGGCGTCGGCGGGACTGGTCTGTCCGGCTGATGGCGAGGCGGTTAAGGTCACGGTGATGTCGGCGTTGATCTACGCTAAGCCGGACTATAAATCGCAGCCGATCGGATCATATTCACTGGGTTGCCGTGTTGTGGTCGAGCGCGAGGAAAACAGGTATGCGCAGCTGGGCGACGGAATGTTTACGGCTGTGGTTAATCTGGCCCCGATTGTCGGGGATTTCGTTGATGTTGCCGAAAAATTCATCGGTACACCCTATTTGTGGGGCGGGCGTAGCGCGTTCGGGTTAGATTGTTCGGGATTGGTGCAGATTGCGTTGCAGGCTGTGGGCGTGGATGCGCCACGGGATTCTGACTTGCAGCAGGAAGAACTAGGCGAGGCGGTCAATGACACGTTAACGCGCGGCGATCTGGTGTTTTGGGGCGGGCACGTGGGGATTATGCTGGACAGCGAGAATGTGTTGCACGCCAACGTGCATCATATGGCCGTTGTGTCCGAGCCATTGGCAGATGTGGTTGTACGGATAGGCGAGGCTGTCGAAAGGCGCAGGTTAACGACGGATTAGCCGTGTTCCTGAAGGACGCGGCCTGCGAGGTAAAGCGAGCCACAAATCATGATGCGGGCGTTTGGTTCGACTGATACGATGGTGGATATTGCTTCGGATATTGAGGTGGACTCGCGGGCGTCCATACCCACGGATTGCGCAGAAGCAACGGTTTCAGCCGCCGACAAAGTCGCTGCTTCGCCTTCAATCGATACGCCGTACAAGCCTTGAGAGACACTGGCCAAGGGTCGCAAATACCCCGAAATATCTTTGGTATTCAGCATCCCGCAAACCAGATATGTCGGGCGTTCTGGCAGTCGGCCTAAGGCTTCAACCAAGGCGTGACCAGCGGCGGGATTGTGCCCGCCATCAAGCCAAACTTCGGCCCGTCCTGCGGTTTCGATCAGCGGTCCATGACGCAGGCGTTGCAGGCGGGCGGGCCATTCGGCCTTGGTGATTGCGGCCTCGATGGCGGGCTCCGGTTTACCCACAGCGCGTAATGCGGCAATTGCTGCGCCAGCATTCTGGACCTGATGTGCGCCAACAAGGTTCGGCATTGGCAGGTCCAGTAGGCCGTTTTCGTCTTGGTAAACCAGCCGCCCGTTTTCCTCCCAGACTTGCCAGTGCTGTCCGTGAACCAGCAGCGCTGCACCTACTTTGGCGGCTATGCCTTCGATAACCTCAAGGGCCGCGTCTTCTTGTGGGCCGACGACGCAATAGACGCCGCGTTTCAGGATGCCGGCCTTTTCGGCGGCGATTTCCTCGATGGTTTCACCAAGATATTGTTGGTGGTCGATACTGATTGGCGTGATAACGCATAGGCGCGGAACGTTGATTACGTTGGTGGCGTCAAGTCGACCGCCAAGGCCGGTTTCCAGCAATAAGTATTCCGCATCGGAACGCGCGAAGGACAGCATTGCGGCGCAGGTAGTGATCTCGAAATAGGTGATGGTAATGCCGCCGTTAACATCGACGCATTCATCCAGAATTTCGGTCAGGTAATCTTCTGAAATTAATTCGCCAACCAGCCTGATACGTTCGTGGAAGCGTGCCAGATGCGGTGATGTGTAAGCATGAACACGGTCGCCATCCGCCTCGAGCCCTGCGCGGATCATCGCTTGGGTCGAGCCTTTGCCGTTGGTTCCCGCAAGGTGGATTACAGGCGGAAGGCGTTTTTCAGGGTTTCCCAGCGCGCCCAGAAGGCGCGTCATGCGATCCAGTGTCAGGTCAATAATTTTGGGGTGGAGCGACATCATCCGCTCCAGAATAATATCGCTGTTACTCATTTTTCAGCGTCGGCGCTGGTCTTTTCCGGCTTGGGGAGATCGCCGTGCACGCGCGGCGTTTTCTTGGTCAACATCCGCAGAATAGTGATCAACTCGTCGCGCATATTCTTGCGGTGGATAACGCGGTCAAGGACGCCGTGGTCCAGCAGGTATTCGGACCGCTGAAAGCCTTCGGGCAGTTTTTCGCGGATGGTTTGCTCAATAACACGCGGTCCGGCAAAGCAGATAAGCGCGTTAGGCTCGGCGATATGCACATCACCCAGCATTGCATAGGAGGCGGTAACGCCGCCTGTAGTCGGGTGGGTTAGTACGACGATATACGGCAGGCCTGCCTCTTTCAGCATTTGAACGGCGACGGTCGTGCGGGGCATCTGCATCAGGGATAAAATCCCCTCTTGCATGCGCGCGCCGCCCGCGGCTGCGAACAACACCAGTGGAACCTTCAGTTTTACCGCGCGCTCGGCTGCGGCTATAATGGCATTGCCGACATACATGCCCATGGAACCACCCATGAACGAGAAATCCTGACCTGCGCAAACGACCTTCATGCGCCCCATGTCACCTTCGGCGACAAGCATCGCGTCTTTCTCACTGGTTTTTTTACGGGCATCGCGCATCCGATCAGGGTACTTTTTCTGATCTTTGAAGTGCAGCGGATCGGCCAAAGGCTCGGGTACGTCCACCTCGACGAACAGGCCATCGTCAAAGATGGTTGCAAAACGCGCGCGGGGTGTGATGTGCATGTGGTGACCGCAAGACTGGCAGGTGTTCAGCGCTTCGGTCAGTTCGCGATGAAATAACATGGTTCCGCACTCGGGACATTTGGTCCACAGATTATCCGGCGTCTCGCGACGGGAAAAAATCGAATTAATTTTTGGACGAACGTAGTTTGAAATCCAGTTCATGTGCCGTTTGGCCCTTTTTGCTGCTTTTTAGTCTAATTAATCCGGCATCGAGGGGATTGCAATGTCAGAGCCGTCGCCTGCGCATGATTAGCATGAAAATAATGTAGCCCGTCAGCGTCGCGGCCAACGAGATTATCATCGTGTTGCTCAAGTGGTCACTTTTCAGATCGACGTTGTGGAGATAGAGGCTTACGCCGCTAAGTTGACCTGGCGAATTCAGCAGCAGTATCACTACAAGATTATTGGCAAAATGCAGCCCCATGGCCGGAGAAAGCGAGCCGAAACGGGCGGTTACGTCGGCCAGAACAAGACCTGTTAGCGTAGTGATGGCCACGACGAACACAGCGTTGCCGCCAAATAGTGCCGGATTAAAATGGCCAAGGCCGAAGATAAATGACGGCAGAAACCACCAGATCCAACGACTTTTGAAGCGTGCAGCAAGCTGCTGCTGCAAATACCCGCGAAACACCAGTTCTTCGGCCGTGGTTTGCAAAAACAGGATCACGAGCGCCGGAGCTAGCCACGTTAACCATTTTATTAGTGACATTTGCTGGATTAGGTCGGCGGTCAGGAAGGTTGTAATGGCGTCGCCAATACCAAGTATCAGGATGATAGCCGCCCCCGCTTTCCAGAGCTTCCAGTTGATGCGTCCGGATGGCCCTAGCAACGTGCGAAGTGGCCGTTTGTGCAAGAATCGCAGAACCAGCCATAAAGCGGGGGTCAGGGCTGCTATCATGGCTAATGCACCGAAAGTGGCAAAGATCGTCCGACCGCCCTGTATCTGGCGCATTAGGTCTTCGCCTAAACCCGGTTCGATGTCTTCTCCGATGAACGCGGTGCCCAACCCAAAAACCAGTGTGGTTAGCAGGAAGATCGCCAAGATAAGCACCATGCCTAAAATTGTGCGCCATATCTCGGAACGGAGTTGAGCAGGGGCGATGAACCGCTGAAATGCAGGGGAAAGATGGGGGAGCATGGGCAATCCTGTAAAAGGACCAAGGGTAACGGGCGAAAAACCGCGTTGCAATGCTTGAGATTCCCTGTGGCAATCCCTATTGCTGGTTCTAACAGAATTTTTCCAACAGGAGCTGCCTAAAATGTCTCTCGGTCCAATCGATAAGTCCAGACTTCCCAGCCGTCACGTAACCGAAGGGCCAGAGCGCGCGCCGCATCGTTCGTATCTGTATGCGATGGGTTTGACGGAAAAAGAAATCCACCAGCCGTTGGTCGGTGTGGCGACATGCTGGAACGAGGCGGCACCTTGTAACATCGCGCTGAACCGTCAGGCACAGTCGGTCAAAGCGGGCGTTAAAGTTGCAAACGGCACGCCGCGTGAATTCACGACGATTACAGTGACAGACGGGATTGCGATGGGTCACGAGGGGATGCGGTCATCCTTGGTTAGCCGTGAGGCGATTGCGGATACGGTTGAATTGACCATGCGCGGGCATTGTTATGACGCGCTTGTTGGTTTGGCGGGTTGTGACAAGTCTCTGCCCGGTATGATGATGGCGATGATACGTTTGAATGTACCGTCGGTGTTCTTGTACGGGGGGTCGATCCTGCCGGGTCGTTTTGAAGGTCGAGATGTAACAGTTCAGGACGTGTTCGAGGCTGTGGGACAGCATCAGGCGGGCAACATGTCGACCGAGGATCTGATGCGTTTGGAAGCGGTCGCTTGTCCGTCGGCGGGTGCTTGTGGTGGGCAGTTTACTGCGAACACTATGGCGTCGGTTTCCGAGGCGATCGGTTTGGCATTGTTCCAGTCCGCTGGCGCGCCAGCCCCCTATGAAAGTCGTGACGCTTTTGGTGAGGCCTCTGGCGAGGCGGTGATGAACCTGCTACGCCTTAACATTCGCCCTCGTGATATCGTTACGCGCAAGGCACTTGAAAATGCGGCACGGATTGTGGCGTGTACAGGTGGTTCGACCAACGCAGGGCTGCATTTGCCAGCGATCGCACATGAGGCGGGCATTGATTTTGATCTTGAAGATGTTTGTGACATCTTCCGCGACACTCCGTACTTTGTCGACCTTAAACCGGGTGGTCAGTATGTAGCCAAGGACTTGTTCGAGGCTGGCGGCATTCCGATTGTCATGCGCGAGCTGGGCAGAGCGGGCCTGTTGCACGAAGAATGTATAACCGTCTCGGGCCGCACCATTGGTGAAGAAGTCGACCGCGTTGCCGGCGAGGCGGATGGTAAGGTTATCTATCCGGTTGAAACGCCGATTTCTAAAACTGGAGGTGTTGTTGGCCTGAAGGGCAACCTTGCCCCAGACGGTGCGATTGTGAAAATCGCTGGTATGACTGAAGAAGAGACAGTTTTCACTGGCCCTGCTCACGTTTTTGAATGCGAGGAAGATGCGTTCGAGGCCGTGCAGAACCGCACTTATAAAGAGGGCGAAGTTTTGGTTATCCGCAATGAGGGTCCTTCCGGCGGTCCCGGTATGCGTGAAATGCTGGCAACGACTGCGGCCCTGTCCGGTCAAGGGATGGGCAAGAAAGTTGCGCTGATTACGGACGGGCGTTTCTCGGGCGCGACGCGCGGGTTCTGCGTGGGTCACGTTGGACCAGAGGCGGCGCATTGCGGACCAATTGCGCTGGTTAACAACGGCGATATGATCACGCTGGATGCACACAAAGGCGAGATTTCGATTGATGTTTCCGACGAGGAAATGACCAAGCGCAAAACAGAATGGAAAGGTCCGCATGATACGATCTATTCCTCCGGCGCGCTCTGGAAATATGCCCAGCAGGTTGGTGCAACCAGCAAGGGCGCAGTTACGCATCCGGGCGGAAAGATGGAAAAGCACGTATATGCGGATCTCTGATCGTCCAATAAAATGGCTAGCGCCGATTGCCCTCGCGGGGATGCTCGCATCCTGCGAGAATTTCCAGACCGTTAGCGTTGACGATGGTCCGACACCGATCCCAAAGGCCATGCACGTCATGGCTGATGGTGTCGATTTGGCCATCGGTGCGCCCAACGGGTTTTGCATCGATCGTGCCTCAGTCGAAGAAAACGGCAATGGTGCGTTCCTGTTGCTTAGTGATTGCTATGTGGTTGCAAGCTCGGGCAAAGCTGCGCGAATGCCGATCTCTACTATTTTGACG
>JAPYON010000209.1 GCA_029938175.1 Paracoccaceae bacterium
CTACTTGGGTTTTCATTTATGTGCTCATCATCTGTTCAATTTGTTCAAGAATTTCCATTGCGGGCAGGCATTTCTGAACCGAACCGTTCGGTTCGCGCCCGACCTGAATTGCAGAAATAAACTCGCGGTCGATCAGTTCGATCCCGTTGTTGGAAACCGCGACACCAGACAGATCAACCGGATTTTCATAACCATCGACCAGATCATCATAACGCGCCATCCATGTGCCATTGTCGCAAATATACCTGAAAAAGGTACCTAAAGGCCCGTCATTGTTAAAGGACAGGGATAGGGTACAAAGTGCTCCTTTGGGCGTTTTCATAATGATGCTCATGTCCATCGCAATGCCCAGTTCGGGGTGTTTTGGCCCCTGAACGCCGTAAACCTCGGACACTTTTTCGCCAGTTTGGTATTGAAACAGATCAACTGTGTGACAGGCGTGATGCCACAATAAATGATCTGTCCAGCTGCGGGCATTGCCGGCGGCGTTGATGTTTTTGCGGCGGAAAAAATATGTCTGCACATCCAATTGCTGGATGCTGATTTCACCGTTACTGATTTTATTGTGGATCCATTGGTGCGACGGGTTGAAACGGCGCACATGGCCTGCCATTGCGATCAGCCCGGTTTCCTTTTGTACCTGAACAATTTTACGGGCGTCTGCCAGCGTATCGGACATGGGGATTTCGACCAACACGTGCTTGCCGGCCTTCATGCATTGAATGGCCTGGCTCGCATGCATCTGGGTGGGGGTGGACAGGATAACGGCATCCACATCATTGCGCACAAGGCTTTCGGCCAGATCGGTTGTGGCATGTGCTATACTGCGTTCTTTGGCGAATTGTTCAATGGCAGCCTGTTGGCGGCCGACAACGGATGTAACGGTTACACCGTCAATTTTTGTCAAGGCATCCAGATGTTTCATTCCAAAGGCGCCTGCGGCACCCGCCACGCAAATTCTCATATTTCAGTCCTTACACGTTCGAAAAAGCTGCATTAAAACAGCTTTCATGTGTATATTTATGCTATGCTCAAATGCTATTTGAAATCAGAAAAACAATTCCCCTATCAAACTTTTGAATAGCTATTCGTCTATTGTAACGAATCCGAACGGATCGAGGTATATATTCTTGACGATGTTCAGAAACATGTTTTGCGTTGGTGTCGGCGCCCAATCCCTGCGATAGGTTAGCCCGATGGGGCGTGTGC
>JAPYON010000087.1 GCA_029938175.1 Paracoccaceae bacterium
GTACCGGACCATCCTCGATGATCCAGGGGCCACACCCGACCCGATGGCACGCGAAGCCCCCCTACGCGCCGCCTTCAGCCTCGCAGAGGCGGAAACGCGGCTCGAGCAGCTGCGACGCGAAGAGGAGGCATTTTTTCTGGACCCGGACCCGGGCGGCATTGATGCCGCAAATGTTAAGGCTATCGAAGATGACATTCAGGTGATGCACGAATTTGTTTGTGAGTTGAAGTGTGGATGGCATGGGGCTGACGGCGTGGATGTAGAGGGATTGAAAATACTTGAGCGCCTTAAGAAATTCAATGTCAGCCAAAAAATAAACGCCGCGAACCGTCGAACCAAGACAACACGCCTACTTTCGCGGTACCGCGCCGAGGCCGAGGCCCAAAGGAGCAGGGCCTTAAGGCACTGGATTGACGTTGAGTTTGTGGCTCAAAGCGCCTAAATCCCGAAACGAACCCAATTTCAATCTCAGGATGAATTGACCGATTTCCTTCGACTCAAACACCCGATAACGCGAGGTCTTGTTTAAACTTGTTTTCTTAAATTTCTGGAAGTTTGCGTTTTTGGAACTTATAAATAAACTTTGTGCAATGTAAGAGTTTGGAACCCATGCTAAGCCGTTTACTTCATCTTTTCTTCATTCTCACCCGCCCGATGACTTTGGGCGTTCGTGGACTGCTTATTACACCCGACAAAACAGTGCTGCTGGTTCGGCATTCCTACCATTCCGGATGGCACATGCCCGGAGGTGGTGTACACAGGGGCGAGGCGCTTGAAGCCGCCCTCGTACGGGAAATTCAGGAAGAGGTGGCATTTAATATAATTGGAAAACCAAAGCTCCACGGGATATTTTTCAACAACAAGGTGTCCAAACGTGATCACGTGGCTGTTTATATTTGTGAAAACTTTGAGGAAATCCCAAACCAAAAATCGAGTTGGGAAATATCTGAGTGTCAATTTTTCCCTTTAGATTCCCTGCCTCCAGAACTTGATGGCGGGACCAAAGCTAGAATATTCGAGTATTTGGAAAAACAAGAGGCCGCCCTCTCATGGTAATTTTATCTAAAACATATTTCGAGAGGGTATTTTCTTTATGATGAACGTTATTCGTTTATATTTTCTGAGCCTACATCGGAACGCAAAAGTTATTCTACAGACCCTGTTTGACGCTGTAATGATAACTGCTGCATTTGTTGGCGCATATGTTTTGGGTATTAGAAGTATCCCGAGCGGGTTGGCTGCCGTAAGCTGGCCAACACTCATTGCCAGCTTGCCAGCCACGATCGCAATATTTTACTTTCTCGGAGTCTATCGTTCACTTGTCCGTTTCACATCGGCCAATTCTCTTGCAATGCTGCTTGCAGGTTGCGGAATTTCAGCGCTGCTGGTTTTGTTCATTTCCGGTTTTTTGGGCCAAAACATAACCTGGTATATATCAACAGACTATTTCTTCATTTTCGGAGGTCTGACCGTTGGCGGCCGGTTTGCCCTGAGATCATTTTTTCGCGCCAATCTGAATGGCGAAAAAACACCCGTTATCCTTTACGGGGCCGGAGAGTCTGGCCGTCAGTTGTTGACCGCGTTACAGCAAGGAAAATTCCATCAGCCGGTCGCGTTTTTAGATGATTTAGATGAACGCCTAGGCTCGATCATCGGCGGTGTCAAAGTTTATGGTCTCGACGAGCTTGAAAACCTGATCTTGACCAAGAAAGTAAAAGTTGTCTTGATCGCGACACGACGCGTTTCACGACAAGCCCAAAAAGAGCTTGCAGAGGCTCTCAAACGCCATGCCGTTTCGGTTCAGCGAATTCCTGACGTGTCTGATCTACTTTCCGGGCGCGCACAAATCACCGATTTTCGGGAAGTAAGCATTGAAGAACTTTTGGGTCGCGAATCTGTGCCGCCCATTCCTGCGCTGTTGGAAAAAAATACAAGTGGGAAATCGGTTCTGGTGACGGGAGCTGGGGGCTCAATCGGTAGCGAGATTTGCCGACAAGTCTTAAATCTTAAACCTAAATGTCTGGTGGTGTTTGATCAGTCCGAAATTGCACTGTATACAATAAAACGCGAGCTAGCTCAGCTTCTTGACAAGGAAAACCAAGATATCCGCCTGGTCACAATCCTTGGAAATGTTTGCGATCAACAACTGGTAGAAGACGTCACAGAGCGCTTCCAGGTTCAGACGGTTTTTCACACTGCAGCATATAAACATGTGCCAATGCTGGAAGATAATATACTGGCTTGCGTTGCGAACAATGTGATCGGGACCCAGTCGGTGGTAAACGCCTCCATGGCCGCGGGTGTCACATCTTTCACTATGGTTTCGACAGACAAGGCGGTAAGGCCGACAAATGTCATGGGCGCCTCAAAAAGACTGGCAGAGTTGATTTGTCAGGCCCACGCTAAAAAACAGTCTGGTATGACAATTTCAATGGTTCGGTTTGGGAATGTATTGGGTTCGTCGGGCTCGGTGGTGCCATTATTCCGGGACCAGATTGAGGCGGGTGGCCCGGTGACCGTCACACATAAGGACATCACGCGGTATTTTATGACTATCCCGGAAGCGTCGCAGCTCGTAATCCAATCTTCTGGGATGGCGACTGGAGGCGATGTGTTTATTTTGGACATGGGCGAACCTATAAAAGTATTAGACCTTGCGAAATCGATGATCCGTCTGTCGGGATACCAAACCTATGTTTCAAATGGCTCTGCAATTGAGAATAGGCCAACTGTGGACGAGATAGAGGTTGTAATTACCGGACTGCGCCCGGGTGAAAAACTTTATGAGGAATTGCTTATCGATTCCGGTACTGCGCCAACTACACATCCCTTGATTGGTAAAGCCAAGGAGCGGATGCTCAACTTAGCAGATCTGAATGCAGCGCTGATCGAACTGCAAGATTGTATCGAGAGCAATAATTCTTCCGGCACGAAGGAATTACTGCGCAAAATGCCCCTAGACTATTCGGGCTAGCCGGCCGGTAACTGTAGTGGTTCAACAACAATCCCGCCTGATTGAGCATTTCGTGGTGGGAACCACGGCGTGAACCGCCGCCAGCTTATGTGGGGTTCATCATCGCAATACCGCTGCCTATTATTTCCTGCGCTTGCGAGAAATCATTGCCTGTGAACTGGAAGGCGAAAGCGAGGCAATGTTTGGCGGCGAGATCGAGGTGGACGAGAGCTATTTCGGTGGCAGACGCAAAGGCAAACACAGGCGCAAAACGTAAATACTACACAGCATTCAATACCCCAAACGTCCACTGGAGATAGGGTAGTACTTGGGATATGATAAGGTATTGTAAGGTGCGGTCACTCTCGAGACATTCTGTCTGTTTATTATAGCTTTTCTCTAAGAGCTTCGTAAGGTGGTGCCCGGCCCTGTAGCGCCACAAACCACCTCCCCCGCTAGACATTGCGCGGGCATATATATTCGTGATATCGGCTGCCTGGGCGATAGCCCGGCCACTCTAAATATTTCGGGGACTAATAATCAGCATGACTAAGCCTCCAAGAGTTTATGTTCTCAATTTAAACAGGCACGCCGACCGCCTAGCATCAGTGCAAGGGCAGCTGGACAGCCTGGGCGTGAGTTGGGAGCGGTTTGAGGCCATCGATGCCCTGGATGCGCGCGAGGAAGATTTGGGTAAGTACATTGAGGCACATGGCCCCATACCCAGAATGGGGCGCGGCGCGCGGGCGTGCACGGCCGGTCACTTCAAAATCTGGAAGAAGTTTCTTGAGACGGGGGAGGCCGTGGCATTTATTTTGGAAGATGACGTCGCAATATCCCGCCACTTTCCGGCGTTTATTGTCGAGGCGTCTAAGTTCGCGGGTGATGTCGATATCCTGAACTTTAATAGCCAAAAGGTCATTCCGGACAACCGGAGCAACTTGACCAATCAGGAGAGCTGACTTGTCCGAGCAATCAATAGTACCCTCCAAGCCTAAGTGCTTGCCCACACAAATAACATTATACTTGTTTTTTGCCGCAATATTTTTCACTGGCAGCATAAAATACTTAGCGGGATCCCTCCTAGCTGCGACCATAGTCGCTGCCTTAATTGCTAGTCCGGCCAGTGCGCAGGTTATGCGAGAAAAGCTATCATTTACAAAAGTGTACGCTTATTTGTGCTCGGCATTTTTGGTCATTGTCGCGCTGAACATACTACTTGGAAGGTCCGACTGGGAGGGGTATGGCCTGCTGATTACTTTCCCGGCTGCCTTCCTAATTGCCATGGCAATTTCACAACACACCAAAACAGCAGGCCTGGACTTGTATAAGGTACTAGTCGCCACTTCATCCGCGCACTCTGCATTCCTAATTATAGTGTCCTTCGCCCAAGTCTATATATTCAATATACCGAGGGCACACGGCGACATTAGTACAATTGATTTTGCGCACATGATGACAATAAGTGGCGGAGTAACGGCAATTTGGTTATATCAAAAAGTCCGATCTGCCCCCACCCCGGGCCACTTGCTTTCGCTACTCGGCTGGCTGTTGGCGCTTATCTACTCGGTCCACATGACGGGGACGAGGGGCGCAATAATCGTATTTATTCCATTTTTACTTGGACTAATACTTATCAACTTGAAGGATAGTCGAAGTGTTGCAGTGCGCTCCATTCCCGTCCTCCTCCTGGCACTAGCAGTTCTGGCGGCTCTCATTGCGGGTTCCGATAGGTTTGAGCAGGGATTGTCAGAGCTATCGCAAAACATTGATAGCCAAGTCTATGTCGGTTCCGTGGGCTATCGATTGGGCCTGTGGGCCGAGGCGTGGAAGCTTATTTTGGAAAGACCAATAACCGGGCACGGGCTCCTGCAGTTCCGTGATATCACCAGTCTACCCGACACCATTCCATATACGAGATTTAATCATGTTCACAACCAGTTCCTGGATGTGTGGATGAAAGCCGGAGTTGGCGGATTGATATTTATCATTGCGCTGCTGGGGCTCCCGGCCATTGTCGGCATTAAACTATTTACTAACGATATTTCTCCCAATGTCGGGTTAACTCTCATATATTTGGGTGGCAGTTATTTTGTTCTTGGATTAACTGAAGTGTATTTAGAGAAGCCAGGCGCCACGATCCTATTGGCGACATACGTTCCAATGCTACTGGTATTTGCCGATCGCAAAATGAATTCAGCAAGCCGCTAAGTAATCCACAGGCCGCATTACTCTCGGACTACTATTTAACGTCCCAATCGGAGAGCCAGTAATCGTCGTTGAGAAGGAAGTGGTGAAAATTGGCGAGCGACCACTGACGGGCCACGGGCTGATTTACCTCTCCGAAATAAATAATATGCCCGACCACCTCTACGCCAGAAACTTCAGCCACGCCCACAACCAGTACCTGGACATTTGGGTGAAGGCCGAAATTGGCGGGCTGATATTTTTATTGGTATTCCTTGGGCTCCCAATGTTTATCGGCTGGAAATTAGTGGCGAGGGACATCGATCCCGGGGCCGGTCTCGCGCTCATCTGGCTCGGAGGCAATTTCCTTGTTTACGGGCTCAGCGAAGTGTTTTTGACCCACACAAATACAATTGTCCTGCTGGCCGTATACATACCGGCGCTATTAATTTTGGCCGACAAGAAAATGCGCGGGGCCGATCACATCGACGCGACCCCGTCGACGATATAAATCAGGTGATTGATGGCTTGCTGGATGATGGTCCAATCTGAACTACATAAATATTCCGTTTTTCGTGTATGATAGTATTAGATGTATAAACAGGGTGACAACAGATGAGCGATAATCAAACTACAATGGACGAAAGTTTAAACGTTTTAGGCGGGAAACTTAAACCCTGTTCCACGTCTCCAATGACGGGGTTCTTCCGTGATGGCTGCTGCAACACAGGCGAAAGCGATATGGGAAAACATACCGTTTGTTGCCAAGTCACCAAAGAGTTCCTAGCTTTTTCAAAATATCTAGGGAACGACCTTTCTACTCCTCGCCCAGAATATGGGTTTGCCGGATTGAAAGATGGTGATAGGTGGTGCCTGTGCGTGGATCGATGGTTGCAAGCCCATGAAGAACATGCAGCGCCGCATGTAATTCTTGAAAGCACACATAAGAATGCCCTTGATACCGTTCCGCTGGAGGTTTTCATGCAGAAAGCTTTGGATATTAACTGACCTTAAAGAGAAAACCATGAAGGATGATCTGTTTGAATGTCTGACGTCAGCGCCAATGGGTCCAAATAGCTACAATTGCTAAGAGGTGTTGTTGGCTCATCGTAACCACCAAGGAGTGGGACATGAGACAGACAACGAGAACTGGGCGCAAGTCGTC
>JAPYON010000088.1 GCA_029938175.1 Paracoccaceae bacterium
CCCTTCTGCAACAACTCGATCGAAATGTTATCGGGTGAGCGCACAAACGCCATATGCCCGTCCCTCGGCGGGCGGTTAATCACCACCCCGTTGTCCTGCAAATGCTGGCAGGTTTCATAAATATTATCGACCTCATACGCCAAATGCCCGAAATGGCGGCTGTCAGATGGCAACCCCGCATCACCATCCCAGTTATAAGTAAGCTCCAACGGGGTTTCGTGTTGCCCAGGCGCGGCCAGATAGATCAGTGTAAACCGACCACCGTCGCTCTCGTACCGCTTAATTTCCTCCAACCCCAACAAGTCACAGTAAAAACGCATCGACGCGTCCAGATCTTGCACCCGAGCCATCACATGTAGATATTTCATCAGTATTCCTCCTACTCACATTGGGCACCAACACGTGGGGATACACAAGGGCCAGTCGCACAAAACTAACGGTATTCTCCCATCCTCATTGACCAAAAATAGACACAAATCCGGATCGGCGCTAACCAGAAGACAATTCTCGACAACTTGGAGCGCTCAAATGAATGAAACTCAAACCCATAGTAAATTTGACACACGTTCATTATTGTCCGGCCTGTGGCTTTTCGTGCTCCTCAATATCATATTTCGAGACCTACACGAATTCGCAACAGCAACGACCATAGTCGAAATAACCGAAGAACTGCTTCTAATCGGGTTTGTACTAGTCGAAATTCCAATCGCGATGGTCCTGCTGTCCCCCATCCTAAAGTACAAAATCAACCGCTGGGCCAACATCATTGCCGCGGTGCTTACCTTAGCTGTAACAGCAAGCGCGCTGCCGGGCGACCTTGACGACAGCGCTTTCGCGTTGATAGAAATAGCCACGTTATTGGTCATCATCTGGAAAGCGTGGAAGTGGACCAACCCGGCCGCCTAATGGTCAAACGTGCGGCGGTCAACCAGACTAACCTGTACAAAACTGACAAACAGCAGCAAGTACCACCTGCACCAGCACCGCGAACACCACCATAGCATCGTACTGCGCCACCCGCGACGCCGCTAGCCAGAACACTGCGCTCAGGGTAATCGCACCCAGAATCAGCCCCGCGAACAAACACGCCCAAGCCATTTTCAACCCGAACATAGCAAGCTCGACCATAGAGTCTGGCAGAACCCCGCGCATCCAGTCGCCCAACCGCCGTTCAACGCTTAAATTCTCCATATGGTGGTTCCTATACCGCCCGCATCAATATATAGTAGCCAGTGAATCGCTTCAGGAGCCAGAAAACCATGCCAATCACCAAAGAACAACAGGCCGAGATCGACGAGACCCGCGCCCAGTCCACCCAGACCCTACGCGCCACCGCCCCCGGCATGGAGCAGCACCTATACAAAGCCCACGAAGTCCTCGACCACGGATTTGTCCGCGTCATCGACTACATGGGCGACGACGCCGCCATCTGCCAAGCCGCCCGCGTGTCCTACGGGCGCGGCACCAAAGCCGTCACCAATGACGAGGGCCTGATCCGCTACCTCATGCGCCACTGGCACTCCACCCCGTTCGAGATGTGCGAGATCAAACTCCACGTAAAACTGCCTGTTTTCGTCGCCCGCCAATGGATCCGCCACCGCACCGCGAATGTGAACGAGTACTCCGCCCGCTACTCCATCCTTGACCGCGAATTCTACATCCCCGCACCCGAGCACATCAACGCGCAGTCCGTCATCAACAACCAAGGCCGCGGCGAAGCCCTGCAAGGCGAAGAGGCCGCCCGTGTCCTCGACATCCTCAAAACCGACTCCAACCGCGCCTATGACAATTACGAGGCGATGATCTCGAACGACGGCCAAGACGGCCTCGCCCGCGAACTCGCCCGCATGAATTTACCGAGCAATATCTACACCCAATGGTACTGGAAAGTAGACCTCCACAACCTCTTCCACTTCCTGCGCCTCCGCGCCGACAGCCACGCTCAATACGAGATTCGCGTCTACGCCGACGCCATGTGCAAAATCGTAGCCGACTGGGTTCCGGCAGCCTACGGAGCCTTCGAGGACTACCGTCTAGGCGGCGCCCAATTCTCTGGTAAGAGTATGGAAGTCTTGCGCCGGCTACTTAAAGGTGAAAAGGTAACACAGGAAACGTCCGGTATGAGCGCGGGGGAATGGCGGGAGTTGATGGGGGAATTGGAGGGGTAGGATGAGCTTTTCAGAAAGGTTTGGGTATAGTTTATCGCAAACCGATTTAGCTGATGATGAAGTGCCGAACTCTTAAAAAAATGGGTTATGGGACTGCTATCGTATAACTTTTTTAACTAAATATCAAATGGTTATAACGGATACTCGAACGCATTCGCGTCTATCTCTGATCGGCTTTGGTTCAATCATTTTAAGTTTCCCATGGACAGCAAGCGGACACGTTTAAGTTCAGCTCTTGACTATATTAGAGGTCGGATTTTCTCCGAAATCTTCTTGCAAGTTTATGAGTTCATAGAGTTTTCAGCTAACCTTAACGTTCGTGGTCGGCCGTGCTTTATTAACGACGGGGGCAAACACTTCGCACTACTTTGCAATAAGGCCCCTGAACAGGAACTCTCTGCATTTAGGTTTGCAGATACTAAACTGGTAAAAATCTCAAACGAAGAAGGCCGCGGTGCAATTGAAAAAGCGTTGCAACAAGGCAAATATGATGGTGTCAGGGCACACATATCTGCTGCCGCGGCGCTATATACACAAAGTCCTACACCTGATTATAGAAACAGTATTAAAGGATCTATTTCCGCTGTCGAAAGCGCTATTGGATATATTTGGAAAAGAAACTGAACGGACTGAAGGGCCCGCTGAGGACAATAGCCGACAAATTTGGGATGCATCCCACTCTGCACGATGGATTTATCAAGTTGTATGGATATACGTCAGATGCAGAAGGTATCCGGCATGCACTCATGGATGAAGAAAACTTAACCAAGAAGACGCACGATATATTAGTTTCATGCAGCGCATTCGGAAATTATTTGCTTGCTCTAAAAGCTCGAGAATGACCAAATCCACCCAAAAGGTACGACCCCCATCCCCATTATTTTGGTTGGCATGCCTCCGGCATGACGGGGGTCTCCCCTTCAAAAATACATTCCGTGCATAATGACGCTCGGTGATAACACCCGCCAACCGGTCGTCTTTCATCACCACCAGCAATCCGACATTTTTGTCTGCCATCAGTTTGATCGCGTCATAAACGCTGCCGTCAGGACCGATAGAAAGAACCTCACGTCCCTTGGTGACGAGCAATTGTTTGATAGTTGTCATAACTTCGTCCTCCTACGGTTCATCACCAGTATAGCACATTTGAAAATCCACATTGAAACCCGCTGCAAATGCACGTTAGGGCCTCATATCGTGCACAACCCGTACACAACATGTGCACATGTTGTGTACGGGTTGTGCACGTCGGCTTTCACTCTTTTATTGATCTTTCGGTCCCGTCCGTTACAAGGGTTGCAGCGCACAAATCAGGAGAATTCCGATGGCAAACACCCGCACCGAAACTGACAGCTTTGGCCCTCTAGAGGTCCCCTCGGACAAGTACTGGGGCGCCCAAACCCAGCGCTCCCTAATGAACTTTCCGATAGGCTGGGAGAGACAACCAATCGCCATAATTCGCGCCCTCGGCGTCATCAAAAAAGGCTGCGCGCAGGCCAACATTTCCCTTGGTAAACTGCCCCCCGAGATCGGCGATAAAATCATCAAAGCCGCCTCCGAAGTCATAGACGGAACCCTCGACGACAACTTCCCGTTAGTCGTCTGGCAAACCGGTTCCGGCACCCAATCCAACATGAACGCCAACGAAGTAATCGCCAACCGCGCCATTGAGCTTTCCGGCGGCGAAATCGGCTCCAAAACCCCCGTGCATCCCAACGACCATTGCAACATGGGCCAGTCCTCCAACGACACGTTTCCAACAGCCATGCACATCGCCATCGCCACCACCGCGCACGATGTCCTGCTGCCCGGATTGGAAAAACTACACGAAGCATTGGCCGCAAAAGTAAATGAGTTCAAAGATATAATAAAGATCGGCCGCACCCACACCCAAGACGCAACACCGTTAACCTTGGGTCAAGAATTCGGCGGCTACGCTTTCCAAGTCGAACAAGGCATCGCGCGCGTGCGTCACGCATTACTAAACATCTACCCCCTCGCCCAAGGCGGAACAGCTGTCGGCACCGGCCTGAACACGACCAAAGGCTGGGGCGAATTAGTCGCCAAAAACATGGCCGAAATCACCGGCCTCCCCTTCATCACTGCCCCCAATAAATTCGAGGCCCTAGCCGCCCACGATGCCCTTGTTGAGATGTCCGGCGCCCTAAAAACCGTCGCCGCTTCGGTCTTCAAAATCGCCAATGATATCCGCCTCCTCGGCTCCGGCCCCCGCTGCGGATTAGGCGAGCTGATGTTGCCGGAAAACGAACCCGGCTCCTCCATCATGCCCGGCAAAGTAAACCCCACTCAAGTCGAGGCAATCACCCAAGTCTGCGCCCAAGTAATGGGCAACGACGCCGCCGTAGGCTTCGCCGGCTCCCAAGGCCATTTCGAGTTAAACGTCTACAAACCCATGATGGCCTATAACGTCCTACAATCCATGCAGCTTCTTGGCGACAGCGCGGTGGCTTTCACCGATAACTGCGTTGTAGGCATCGAGGCGAACGAGGATCGTATCAGTCAGTTAATGTGGGAAAGCCTGATGCTAGTAACGGCTCTTGCACCCGAAATCGGCTACGACAACGCCACCAAGGTTGCCAAAACTTCCCACAAAAACCGCACTACACTGCGGGAAGAGGCGATCAAACTTGGCCTCGTCGACGGTGAAACATTCGATCGTATCGTGCAGCCAAAAGACATGATTGGCCCCAAGTAACTTGCAACCTACCGCCCCGCGTGGCAGGACTTCACCATGGGAAATATCGTCAACCTTCGTCATGCGCGCAAGCAAAAAGACCGTGCGGATAAGCGCGAAACTTCAGCTGCAAGCACGGCGGCTTCGGGCGTGAAGAACCCCGAACGCACCCGCTCGACCCGCTTGAAAGATATGGCTGATTACGCGTTAGATGGCCACAAACGCGATGAAGACAACTAGATGCGCCCCGAGAAACATTCCCTGACTTTACGCGGTCATCGCACCAGCGTTTCACTGGAAACCCAGTTCTGGAAGGCATTTTTGGAAATCGCAGCATTGAACGGCCAAACAATTAACGGTCTTGCTGCCCAAATCGACGAGGCTCGCACACCCGAAATCGGCCTTGCGACAGCGATCAGAGCGTACGTTTTGACGTGGTATCAGGATCGCGCAAAGCCACCCGAAGCATGATCCCGTCTTTGGCCCGCACTGTTAAATGTGCCACAGGAACAGGCATTTGGCCGGCGGCCTCAAACCGGAATTTTCGCACCAGCATAGCCAGTAATAAAACCACCTCGATCATCGCAAAACCAGCCCCCGAGCAAAGCTCGGCCCCTTGGAAAACGGCATGTAAACGTCGCGTTGGCACATTTTAATACTCTCGGGTTGCCACCTTAACGGGTCGAATTCATCGGGTCGGCCCCATAGGCGTTCATACCGATGTAAGTGTCAGGGCGACAGGATCACCAACGCCGTCGCCGTAGTTTTTCCCAGCCACGCTGAAAACGAAGTCTGACCAAGTAAAACTACAACCGGATACATCGCAGCCAAAATCGGAGCACGGCGTAGGCGCCTTAGCGCAGACAATGCCCCGCTGGGGGCATACAACTATAGAGTCCGCAGCAACAGCCAGTAGGTTTGGGGAATCGAGTTTCGCATAGATTCGAAAACAATGTCATTCTAAAGCAGAAAATCTATACGGGTTTCCGTCTGTGCGCCGTCAACGTGCGTATTAACGTCCCAGTGATATCGCTCGGATTGGCCGGTAGTGCCTTTAATCGACAATTCCTAACCGCAAACTTCCGCCTGCTTTTGCCCCTCGGTCCTATACAACTCGCGATACCGACGAGGTCGGCATCGGGTCATAGCCGGGCACATAGAATACATGACAGCGGCGAACGTCAGATTTGTTGGGGTGTGTCACTGAATCCATTTAATAGCAAACAATTTACAAATACGTTACAATAAGACTTCCTGAATTTTCAACCAATTGCGCGAAGCGCGGGAATATTTTCCAGCAACCAGAACGACATTTCCGAAAAAAGGCCTGTAACTAGCAGTGCGCCAACGATTACCAGCATGACTCCCATGACTTTCTCGATCAGGCTCATATGTTTTTTGAATTTATTCATCGCTTTTACAA
>JAPYON010000089.1 GCA_029938175.1 Paracoccaceae bacterium
GCAGTCAAAGCTTCCATCTCGACACCCGTTTGGCCTGTGGTTTTCACCGTCGCCACAATATCGATGCTGTTGCTTGCGGTATTCGGAGTAAGTTCAACCGATACTTTGGATAAGGCCAGCGGATGGCATAACGGGATCAGGTCATGGGTTTTTTTGGCAGCCATTATGCCAGCCAAACGTGCAACGCCAAGAACGTCTCCCTTCTTTGCCCGACCTTCGGTGATAAGAGCCAAAGTAGCTGGTTCCATTGTGATCGAGCCTTTGGCGACGGCCACACGGTGCGTGATTTTCTTGTCCGAGACATCAACCATATGCGCCGCCCCGTTATCATCAAAATGCGTTAGGTCAGTCATGTGTCGGCTCCGGGATTGATAGAAGTTTGCGGGTGGCGGCCTCGACATTGTCTTGCCGCATCAAGCTTTCTCCGATCAGAAAGCAGCGTACGTTTTGACCGGCCATATCGGCGAGATCACGGGCAGAATTTAGACCGGACTCAGAAATCAATATTTTACCTTCGGGGGCAAGATTAACCAGATCTCTGGTCGTGTCCAGCGAGGTCTCAAAAGTTTTCAAGTTTCGGTTGTTAATCCCTAAAAGTGGTGATTTCAGGATACTTGCACGGGACAGTTCTGCGGCATTATGAACCTCGACCAGAACATCCATGCCCCAACCAAACGCTGCATCTTCCAACTCGATTGCTTGGGCATCGGACACACTGGCCATAATAATCAAAATGCAGTCAGCCCCCATCGCGCGGGCCTCGGCTACTTGATACGTATCATACATAAAATCTTTACGTAGAACGGGCAGGGACACAGCCGCCCTTGCCGCAATCAGAAAATCGTCCGCACCCTGAAAGGACGGCGTATCGGTCAGAACACTAAGGCAAGTCGCACCGCCATTTTCATAGGCCTTCGCCAGTTCCGGGGGGTTAAAGTCTTCACGGATTAACCCTTTGGAGGGGCTGGCTTTTTTAACCTCTGCGATCAGGCCATATCCGGTCAACGAAGCTTTAACCAATGCATCCGCAAATCCGCGGACCTTACTGGCTTCAGCTGCGTCTACTTCAAGCTCGGCAAAAGGGCGAGAGCGCTTGCGGGCAGCCACTTCTTCCAGCTTATAGGCTTTGATTTTATCGAGAACATTGCTCATTGCGCGCTCGCAGCCGTGGTGATTTCGGCAAGTTTTTTAACTGCGAGCAGGGCTTTCCCTGAATCAATACTGTCGCGGGCTATCTCGACGCCGTTCTTCAAATCGGTAGCCTTATCGGCAATCACCAACGCGGCGGCCGCGTTTAGCAAGACTGCATCACGGTATGCGCTCGGTTTACCAGCCAGCAATGCGCGGAAAGCCTCGGCGTTTTTGGCAGGGACGCCGCCCATAATATCTTCGAACGGGTGGATTGGCAGACCGGCGTCCTCTGGATGGATTTCGCGGTCAGTTATCTTACCTTCCTCCAGCGCTGAAACCCAACTAACGCCGCAAATAGTTATTTCGTCGGTGCCGTCGCTGCCATGCACCAGCCAGGCTTTCTCGGACCCAAGTGCAAGCAGTGTTTCTGCCATGGGGCGGATAACATTTCTGGAATATGCCCCCGTTAACTGTCTTTTAACGCCGGCAGGATTGGTTAACGGGCCGAGGATATTAAAGATCGTCCGTGTGCCGAGTTCTTGCCGAGAGGGCATTACAAACCGAGTCGCCGGGTGATGCATCGGCGCCATCATAAAGCCGATACCAGCGCCTCGCAGACCTTGCTCGACAATCTCTGGGCCGACCATAACGTTGATTCCCATCTCGCTCAAAGCATCCGCCGCACCGGATTTAGATGACAGGTTGCGATTGCCGTGCTTGGCCACGGGTACGCCCGCACCTGCCACAACAAATGCTGTCGCGGTAGAGATGTTAAGAGTTCCTTTTCCATCGCCGCCAGTTCCAACTATATCCATTGCCCCGTCTGGCGCATTAACTTTTAAGCACTTCGCCCGCATAACTGCGGCGGCGGCGGCATATTCGTTAACGCTCTCGCCGCGGGTGCGCAGGGTCATCAAGAAACCGCCTATCTGGCTGGGGGTGGCATCCCCAACCATGATAATGTTAAAGGCGTCTTCAGCCTCCTTACGGGAAAGGGGGCCATCGACGGCCTTCTCAATGTATTCCTTAAAATTGCTCATGTTCCGCCACCTGCGATTTCAAGAAAATTCTTCAGCATGGCGTGACCATGTTCCGATGCAATCGATTCAGGATGAAATTGCAATCCATGGATTGGCAATTCCTTGTGCTGTAACCCCATAATCGTTCCATCTTCCAGCTCAGCCGTTATTTCCAGACTGTCAGGCAGAGTGTCACGGTCTACGATCAACGAATGGTACCGCGTCGCCTCAAACGGCGAAGGCAAACCTTTGAATAAACCTTTGCCCGTATGATAAATAGTGCCCATTTTACCGTGAGCAATTTCGTGGCAGCAAATAACATCACCTCCAAAAGCCTGTCCGATAGTCTGGTGTCCAAGGCAAATCCCGATAAGCGGTGTGCCAGTTTCAGCCGCGGCATGGACCAGCGGTAAGCAGATGCCCGCTTGATCGGGGTCACATGGACCGGGTGACAACATAATCGCCGTGGGGTTCATTCCCATCGCCGCTTGCAAGTCCATCTCGTCGTTACGTTTGACTTCGACATTCGCGCCCAGCTCGCCCAAATAATGAACGAGATTATAGGTGAAACTATCGTAATTATCGATAAGTAACAACATCGTTTATCTTTCGTATTCCAATTAATCACATAAGGGTAGAAGTGCGCGTGCCGCGCCGTTAAAGTTGTTTACCAATGTATAACTGTTATTGAAACGGTTGATCTGAATTTTTGGGGACTTTGATCTATGGCTGACGGAAATATTCTGCCACGCTGCGGATTTTTACGCGGTATATTAGCTGGAATAATCTTGGTATTCTTCATTTTTATGGGATTATCGGCACTTTTTCCGTTATCGGTGCAAAAGACGTCCGAACCACTACCTGTCGTCGAAATCGCCCCGACAGTGGCACAGCCGGAGCTAGCAACCACAGAATTAGATGCGTCGGTTACAATTCCTGTAGATGCTGCCCCCGCCGTTTTAAGTGCCCCAGTGACAATCACATCAGTGGCGGTCGGATCGGACACTGATACCGCAACAGATTCCAGCAATATCCAACTTGGCGGCGGCAACCATGCCGCACCGGTTCTTGGCGCGCCAAGTACACCGCTTGTCGAGGCGCCTGCGATTGTGGCAACTCCAGCGGTAGAGGATACCGTAACTGCTCCGGTTGTTACCGTTGAAATCGGGTCATCGCCCTCGATGAATGATATTACTCGACTGGATTCCAACACAGATGTACCATCCTCGGGTGGGTTGCTTCTAACGGGACAGGCGTTAATTCAGAATTCAGTTTCCGAACCCGAGCCTGAGGTTTTCGAAGTTGCACCAGCCGACGTCTCAGCCTTTGAAGCTTATTCGGTGGCGTTTGACGATACAAGCGATCTGCCGTTGATGTCTTTCATATTGCTGGCCAGTACGGTCGCTGAAGTCGAGACTGTGGCTATACTTCCCGTATCGTTGACTGTTGCAGTCGAAGCGTCGAACCCGAATATAGCCGAGATCATTGCCAGCTATTCCGCGATGGGTGGCGAGCTTGTGCTGTTATTGCCCCAAGAAGGACAGAATGAACTGCGCAAAGGCGGCGATCCGGCGATCGTTCCGGCACAACTTGATGCGGCACTGGTAGGCTCCCAAGGGGTTGTCGGAATTCTCGATGGGCCAGAAGGAAACGTAAATCAGGATCCCCGTATGTTGACCGCTGTGCTTAGCAAGCTGTCAGAAACGGGCCATGCAATCATTACAGTGAACAGTCTGGACTTGAATCGTGCAAGCATTTTGGCGACCAAAAACGGTATTCCGGTGACGAACATCTCGCATATTGTTGATGTAACGAAGGGCGCAATCGCCATTATTCGTGAGTTGGACAAGCTGGTCCTTCAGATTGGTGACAAACGTTCGATCTCGATTTATGCGCTTGCAACGCAGGACATGCTGTTTGCGCTAAATTTCTGGTTGAAAAGCAATAAGGCGCAGCTTGTTACGCTGGCGCCTATATCCGCAGCAATTTTACGGAATTAATAGACCGTTAAGATTGCCCGCCACGGAAGTTGACGAATAAGCCAGCATCCTGCGCAGCCATCATCAGGGCTTTGGATTTGTTGATCGTTTCCTGATACTCGGCTTCCGGATCGCTGTCGTAGACCACACCACCGCCTGCCTGAACATATAGCACTTCGTCCTTAACCACGGCTGTTCTCAGCGCAATACAGATGTCCATATCTCCACCAGCAGAGAAATACCCAACACCGCCACCATAAATGCCGCGCTTCTCGGTTTCCAATTCGTCGATCACTTCCATTGCCCGTACCTTTGGCGCACCAGAAACAGTTCCAGCGGGCAAGCCCGCCAGTAGGGCAGATAGGACATCATAGTCATCACGCAACTTGCCCTCGACATTGCTAACGATGTGCATGACGTGGCTGTAACGTTCGATAGTGAATTTCTCGGTCGGCGTGACGGTTCCGATTTTGGCAACCCGACTAACGTCATTGCGCCCCAAATCAAGTAGCATCAGATGCTCGGCCATTTCTTTTGGATCAGCCCGCAGGTCGGCTTCGAGCGTCACATCTTCAGCCTCGTTAGCACCGCGCGGACGCGTTCCGGCGATTGGGCGAATGGTGACTTTTCTACCTTGCACCTGCACCAGAATCTCGGGGCTTGCGCCAACGATTTGGAACGCCCCAAAGTTGAAATAAAACATATAGGGGGATGGGTTTGTGCGTCTCAGCGCGCGATACAGTGTAAATGGGGGCAGGCCGAATTTTTGCGACCAACGCTGGCTGGGGACTACCTGAAAGATATCTCCGGCACGAATGTATTCTTTGGCTTTTTCGACAACCGCCAAATATTCTTCTTTGGTCCGGTTGGAAACAGGGGCCAGCGTAAAGGGTTCAGCACCCAGATCGCGCGTTTCGTTGGGGATGTCGCGGTCAAGATCATGCACGGCCTCCATCACGCGCTCGGCGGCTTGCGCATAGGCGGCGCGCGCGGATTGGCCGTCGGTTGCCCAACATGGGCTAACAACTGTTACCTCGCCTTTAACCCCGTCAAGGATCACAATTACCGTGGGGCGCAACATGATAGCATCGGGTGTGCCAATTGGATCAGGATTTACGTTTGGCAGGTTTTCCACCAGACGGATCATGTCATAGCCCAGATATCCGAATAATCCGGCCGACATTGGCGGCAGGGCGTCAGGCAGATCAATTTTGCTTTCCGCAATAATTTGGCGAAGCGCGGAAAGCGTGTCCGTTTGCATAGGCTCGAACGCGTTACCGTCGAAACGGGCCGAGCGGTTGATCTCGGGCGTGTTACCGTTTGCGCGCCATATAAGGTCGGGCTTCATGCCGATAATTGAATACCGACCGCGAACCTCGCCACCTGTTACGGATTCAAGAACAAAGCTGTCTTTTTTTGCCTGTGCTAGCTTCAGGATCAGGGAAACCGGAGTGTCCAGATCCGCGACTAGGCGGGTCCAGACAATTTGATTTTTCCCCTCGGAATACCCGGACTCAAAGGATTTGAATTCAGGTAGGATGCTCATCAGTTTGCAGTAAAATTAAGTTGGTCGTGCAACGTATTGATACGAGTCTGGTTGACAGTCGGTTCTGCAGCGCTGACCAGCGCCGCCGCGAAATACAGTAGCAAATCCTGTTCCACCTGCCGCGATTGTTGCGCATCCACCTGTTCCAAAACTGCTGTTGCCTGAGGATCGGCTGGATCAAACGGGGTCATTTCCGTCAACTCGATTATCACAGCGCCCAATACGTCTTCGAGTATTGCCAATTCGCCAACTTCAAGTGCGAAAACTTCTTCGATCAATGCGGATGGTAAGTCGGGAACAGTAGAAGTGCGTGTAACCTGCCGCGCAGACTCGAGTGCCAAACTTTCCGCAAAATCGTTTAGCGAGCCACCGTTCGAGACGCCGATGGCGCGGACAATGCTGTTAGCACGCGCAATCATCATCTCGTGCGATTTAGCTCGTTGTTGGCCATCAAAAACGGCCTTCTGTACATCAGCCATTGGCTTTACAAACGCTTCGGTAATCCCGTCCACGCGCAGGACAAAAATGCCGCCGTCTTCCAGATCGAGTATGTCGCGATCTTCACCAATATCTGCCGCGCTGGCTTCTTCGCGGAAAGAGGCGTATGC
>JAPYON010000090.1 GCA_029938175.1 Paracoccaceae bacterium
CCTGATAGCTGCCGCCTGTGGGACATTGAAACCGGCCGCAAGCTGGACAAAGACATCTTCCGCCACGATCTTGGTGATCTGGCCGATGCCTACACCGAAGTTGCAACCCGTCTGGGTGTTATGCCTAAAAAATCTGCCGTATCTTCCGGCCCTACATTGGTTAAATAAGGAGCACCCCATGAAAGCGCGTGTTTATGTAACCCTCAAAAATGGAGTTCTGGATCCTCAGGGCGCGGCTGTGCAACATGCACTAAGTTCTCTTGGGTTCAATGGTGTTGATGCGGTGCGTCAAGGCAAAGTGATTGAGCTCGACTTGGACGAAACCGATGCTGCCAAAGCCGAGATCTCCGTTACGAAAATGTGTAAACAGCTTTTGGCCAACACGGTAATTGAAGATTTCAAGGTGGAGATCCTCTGATGCGCTCGGCTGTCATTGTTTTCCCCGGATCAAACTGCGACCGTGATTTAGCCGTTGCACTGGAGCGCGCCAGCGGAGTTGAGGCGGCGATGGTTTGGCACAAAGATGCGTCATTACCCGACGATCTGGACATTGTCACAATCCCTGGCGGATTCTCGTTTGGCGATTATCTGCGGTGCGGGGCTATTGCTGCACGCTCGCCAATTATGCGCTCGGTCGTGGACTTTGCTAACAAGGGCGGCCATGTTTTTGGCGTTTGCAACGGCTTTCAGGTGTTGATCGAGGCAGGGCTTTTGCCCGGGGCCTTAATGCGTAATTCAGGCCTCAAGTTTGTTTGCAAAGATGCTGAAATTACTGTGGAAACTCGCGACAGTGCCTTTACGAGTTCGTACAGAAAAGCCGAAACGGTTACCTATCCGGTTGCGCATCACGACGGTAATTACGTGGCAAATGAAGATTTGGTCAAGCAGTTGCGCGACCAAGACCGGGTCGCGTTTACGTATAGAGATAATCCGAACGGCTCGACCGACAATATCGCAGGAATCCTTTCGAAAAACCGCCGTGTTCTTGGCATGATGCCCCACCCAGAACGTCTTAACGATCCGGAACTGGGCGGAGTTGATGGTAATAAAATGTTTACCTCTTTGACCGAGGCTCTGGTTAACGCCTAGTTAACGCCAAAGCCGATCGCCGAGGTCGTCCATCCCTTCATAAAGATGTGCGACATGTTCGCCGTATCCGTTGAATATATGCGTTGGAATGCGCCCGTCACTATCCAGTGGTTTCTCGGTCGCCTGAGACCAACGCGGGTGGTCGACGGCAGGGTTAACATTTGCCCAGAACCCGTATTCTAGGGCGATTAGGTTTTCCCAAAAGCCAACAGGACGTTCATCGGTAAACGTAACTTTAACAATCGATTTGATAGACTTGAATCCGAACTTCCAAGGCATATGAACCCTAAGCGGCGCACCGAACTGCTTGTGCAGCACTTTTCCATACGCACCGACCACCATAAATGCTAGGTCATTGGTCGCTTCGGCCATCGTGAACCCCTCGACATAGGGCCACGGATACCAACGAACCTTTTGTTCTTTGGCGACTTTGGTGTCCATAAAGGTCTCGAAACGAATATATTTCGCGCCAGACATTGGTTGCGCGAGGTCAATCAGTTTTGCCATCGGAAAACCGATCCACGGAACAACCATCGACCACGCCTCAACACAACGGTGCCGATAGATGCGTTCCTCAACGCCAGTGCGCTTTAACAAGTCCTCAATGCCGATTTGAAACGGTTTGTTAACCATCCCATCAATCTCGACAACCCAATCGTCGGTGGACAGCTTCTGCGCCTCGGCGGCTATTCGTTTGCTGGAGCCGAATTCATAGAAATTATTGTATTTGCTGGTAATACTTTCGGCGGTAATACCGCGACCAGCATCCTCGAAATTGGAATTTAAACCGGGCATGGGCGTGAATGGTGCCTCGGGCGTCGCAGCTTCAGCCCCTAGACCAAGCGCCGCCGCGCCTGCCCCAATACCCATCCCTGCCAGCAATTTGCGGCGGTTCAGAAGCAGAGTTTCGTCCGTAACCAGATTTTCTTTTATCATCCAGTTTGGTTTTCTGTGGTAAATCATATTTTTCCCGTTTGCTTTACCGCAACATTAAGGCGATTAATTGCTTATAACTAATCAAAGATACTTGAGGGAATGTTACCAACCCCTTACTTTTACATCATGTTGAACATTCAAATGCCAAATTTCCGATTGCAATATTTAAGGTCAATCCAGATACTTTTCTGGGTGGGCTTGCTGTTAACGGCACTTTTATTGTGGGGATCCACTAGCTTTCTGACTGACCGTTTCACGACTGAGCAGCGCGAAAAATCGTTGCAAAGAGCCGACCTTTTTGCCAGTACTATTTCGGCTACATTACAACGAAATGCCTATGTCCCACTGTTGTTGTCGCGAGATCAAACGCTTATTTATTCTTTGATAACAGGTGATTACTCTTATACATCGGCACGGTTACTTTCTTTTAAGCAAGATCTGTCTGCAGCTTCAATTCTACTGATGGATATCAACGGGATAGTTGTTGCCGCAACCGAACCTCGCGATATTTTCGTCGAAAATGAAAAGCCCGACTTCTTTGTGCGCGCCTTGCTCGAAAGCGAAACGGTTTTTCAGGCGTTGCGGATCGACGGAAAAGTTAACGGGTTTTACTATGCCCGCAAAATCGAGTTCGAGGATGAAAACATTGGCGTTATTGTTGTCGAAGTTGATCTTAAGCGGCAAGAAAATTTCTGGCGGCGCAGTGGCACGACCGTTGTTCTGTCTGATTCTTCCGGTGACATCTTGCTGGCATCACAATCTGCATGGCGCGACACCACGCTTAAGGATTTGTTAACCTCTGCTTACCGCCCGACCGCGTCGGAACGTCTGTTCGGCGGTGGCGAGCAGCCCTCGGGACAAAGTTTCGCACATATTGATGGGCAGCGTTTATTGGTAAGTCAGGTCGGGGTTGGATTTCTTAGTTGGGACTTGAGTTACTTCGCATCGCTAGAGGATGTTCAGGCCCGTGTGAACGCGCTGGTAGCCTTGGAATTGATGATTCTTGCGATGCTGGCCGCACTGGTGTTTTACCTAATTTCCCGTCGGACTACGCGTAAATCAACGCAAATTCAGGCAGAATCTGCGGAGTTACGCCGCCTTAACACTCGCCTGTCTACCGAGATTGAACACCGCCAACAAGCAGAGCAGAAGCTGGAAACTGCCGAGCAAAGCCTAGAACAAGCCTCGAAACTTGCGGCTTTGGGGCAGATGTCGGCCTCTGTCAGTCACGAACTGAATCAGCCGTTGGCGGCAATGCGCACGTATCTGGCGGGTGCACGCTTGTTGTTGCAAAGAGACCGCACCGAAGAAGCATTAACCAGTTTTCAACGAATTGATGATCTGATCGAGCGGATGGGTGCTATCACCAAGCAGTTAAAGTCGCACGCCACCAAGGCATCCGGTGTGGCGGCGACGGTTGATTTGCGCAACTCGATTACATCGGCCCTATCGATGATGGCCCCGCAACTTGGGCAAACACAGGTGAATTTGGTTCGCAGCTTACCTGAGTCACCTGCGAATGTGATTGGCGATCCGGTCCGGATAGAACAAATTATCGTTAACCTTTTGCGAAATGCACTGGATGCTGTGCGACCCATCGAAGACAAACGTATCGAGATTACGTTAACAAATGATAAAAAAATCATATTAACAGTTCAGGATAACGGCACGGGAATCGTCGATGCCAACGCTTTGTTCGAACCCTTCGCGACCACGAAAAAACCTGGCGAGGGGGTCGGTCTGGGGTTGGCGATCTCGGCCGGATTCGCCACAGATATGAACGGAAAGTTAACGGGGCGCAATGCCACCCCCGTTGGCGCGATATTTGAACTGCAATTACCACGGGCCGACGCCCAATAAACATCGGAGAAAGTATGTCGGAAACTCTACAGGTCGCAATCATCGACGACGAAGCGGATATGCGGGCATCTATCAGCCAGTGGCTGGAACTGTCCGGTTTTAAAACGCTGTGTTTCGAGACGGCGAACGAGGCCATCACCATGCTTGGCTCGGGATTTCGAGGAATCGTTTTGTCTGACATCCGCATGCCCGGAATGGACGGGATGGAATTGTTAAAACGTCTGCACTCAGTCGATGCTGCGCTGCCGGTTATCCTGATTACAGGGCATGGAGATGTGCAAATGGCGGTCGATGCGATGCGTATTGGCGCGTATGATTTTGTCGAAAAACCTTTTGATCCCGAACGCCTGGCCGATTTGACCCGTCATGCCATCGAGGCGCGTCGCCTGACGCTGGACAACCGTGCGCTGCGACGCGAGCTGTCAGACGGATCGGTTTTGCTGCGTAAAATTATGGGCAACAGCCCACAGATTGAAAAGTTGCGTGAAGATATTTTGGATTTGGCGCAAGCTGACGCAAACGTGTTGATAACGGGTGAAACGGGAACAGGAAAAAGCCTGATTGCGCACGGAATTCACGCGTGTGGATCTCGACAGGGTAAGCCATTTTATTCGCTGAATTGCACTGCACTGGATGAAAAAGAGCTGTTGGCGCGCCTTTTCGGACCCGCGGTTGCCGCTGAAAACCGCCCTGTTATGGCCGCGACAGCGCCGTGCACTTTGTGTCTTGAGGGCGTCCATTCGCTTTCTGAAAACACCCAGAACCTTCTTTTGGCCGCGTTAGACGTAATGCACGAAGACGCAGATGTTAACGTTGTGCGGATCCTGTCGATATCTGGCGTGGCGACCGAGGAAACGCAAGCGGCCCTACGCCCCGAACTGTATTATCGCCTTGCGAACATGGAGGTAGCTGCACCAACGTTGCGCGAACGGGGCGAAGATGTGTTGATACTTTTTACCCGTTTTCTGCAACTGTTTTCCGAAGACTACGGATGCGAGGTGCCTGAACTTTCAGCACAAGATGCGGCTAATCTTTTGCAAGCGCCATGGCCCGGAAACATCCGGCAACTGCAAAACCTTGCGGAACGTGCGGTTTTGCAATCGCGGCGGGGTGAGTCCGGGTTGGCTGCTCTGTTGACTGAGGAGGGCTTACGCGCGGATTCCGCGCAAAACGGAGAAAAACCATTGAAGGAAAATGTCGAAGCATTCGAGCGGATGTTGATCGAAAACGCCTTGCGTCGAAGCCGTGGTTCCGTGGCCACGGTGATGGCAGAACTGGCCTTGCCGCGTCGGACTTTGAACGAGAAAATGGCGAAATACGGTTTGAGCCGTGGGAATTACATCTAAGAGAAGGTTGCAAGTTCGGATGTTAGATCGCCGTATCCGGTGAAACGGCGCTCATACGCCAGACCCAAACGCTGTGCCGCCTCTTCTGCCAATCGGTCAAGTTCCGGCTGGTCCTTTTGCGCCAGATAAACCAGCTTTTCATAATTACCAAACAGCATGTCACGTAGTTGTGGGTGCCGGTCCAGCCCCATGGGTTTCCACACGAAACTGTCGAACTGGCGCACCAGAAAATCAGTCAGGTAAAAAGCTGTGAATTCATTGTCGGCGTGGGCGGCGAAGGTATCGTTACCTTCAAAGAAGCTATAGCAATGCGGGCCAGCGGCCATTGTAATGCCTAGTTCGCGACAGCGGACCTCAAGCAGGCCACCTGTTCCGCAATCCGCGTATACCACAAATATCTCGTCGTAGGAGTCACGTTTCTTGACCACTACGGCCTCAACCGCGTCGGGGATTTTATCGGGGGTCAGGTGCAGGTTGGCGGGCAGGCATTGCAAGTCCATGTGATCCCAGCCGTTAATCTTTGTAAGCGCCAGAATCTCACGTGCCAAGGCCCCGCAGGCAAGCAAAAGGACGCGGCCAGTCGAGCTGCCCGTGTTTAATCCTTCGGTCGTAAGTTTATCATCCGAAAATGACATGGTTTTCTGCTACCCGACCGCAAGCATGGTGTGCTTCCTGGCCATGAACTCCTTGGCTGTTTCCACGGCCACCGCCGCATCACGGCAGTATGCATCAGCACCGATGGCTTTGCCAAACTCTTCGTTCAGCGGGGCGCCACCGACCAGCACGATATAGTCGTCGCGATTGCCCTGCTCGACCAGCGTATCAATAACGACTTTCATGTAGGGCATTGTCGTGGTCAACAGCGCCGACATGCCAAGAATATCTGCATTGTCTTCTTCCAGCGCCGCCAGATACTCGTCGACCGAGTTGTTTATCCCGATGTCCTGAATTTCAAATCCAGCGCCTTCCATCATCATGCCGACGAGATTCTTGCCGATGTCGTGGATGTCGCCCTTAACTGTGCCGATCACCATCTTACCC
>JAPYON010000091.1 GCA_029938175.1 Paracoccaceae bacterium
AGTTAAAAATGGGTGTATCGCGGGCGCGGTCGACTGTCCACAGGGTGCACACAACAACGGGCCGCTCTCTTGTCGAAAGCGGCCCGAAAAATCGTTACTATTCGTAAACTAATCTTCCAGAACTTCTTCGTTCCGGTTCGCATTGATATCGAAGTCCAAACCATGTGCTGCACGGATTTTATCTTCGATTTCCAGCGCCATTTCAGGATGATCTTTAAGGAAGGTTTTAGCGTTTTCGCGCCCCTGCCCTATACGTTCGTCTCCATAGCTGAACCAAGAACCCGCTTTGTCGACCAAGCCAAGTTTAACGCCAAGGTCGATCAGCTCACCACGTTTGGAAATGCCTTCACCATACATGATGTCGAATTCTACCTGCTTGAACGGCGGCGCCACTTTGTTTTTGACAACTTTCACGCGGGTAGCATTGCCGACGATTTCGTCACGGTCCTTCAGCGCGCCGATGCGGCGGATATCAAGCCGAACCGAGGCGTAAAACTTCAATGCATTACCACCAGAAGTCGTCTCAGGAGACCCGAACATAACACCTATTTTCATGCGTATCTGATTGATAAAAATCACCATGCAGTTCGAGCGGCTAATCGCACCAGTCAGTTTGCGCATCGCTTGTGACATAAGTCGCGCCTGCGCACCAACCTGATGGTCGCCCATATCGCCCTCAAGCTCGGACTTCGGTGTCAAAGCAGCAACTGAATCAACCACGATTACCGAAACCGCACCAGAGCGGACCAGCGTTTCTGTAATCTCAAGCGCCTGCTCGCCACCGTCTGGTTGGGAGATCAATAACTCGTCTAGATCAACGCCTAGTTTCTTGGCATAGTTCGGGTCCAGCGCGTGCTCTGCATCCACGAACGCGCAAATGCCGCCTTTTTTCTGGGATTCCGCAAGCACATGCAGTGCCAAAGTAGTTTTACCCGAACTTTCCGGCCCGTAAATTTCGATAATTCGGCCCTGCGGCAAACCGCCGATGCCAAGAGCGATGTCCAAACCAATGGAACCGGTCGAGGTCGATTCGATATCCCTTAACGCACTCTCCTGACCCAGCTTCATAACCGAGCCCTTGCCGAAGTTACGCTCGATCTGGCTTAATGCCGATTCCAGCGCCTTTTGCTTATCCATGTCGCGTCTCTCGCCCATATTCAGAATATTTTTTTCTGCTTTTGCCATTGTTTCTTTCCTTATTTCACATCTTGCCTAGTCGAGCAATCACTGCTTATGTTCGCCTCTTGTTCTCACGCTGCCAACATGGGATCAAAACAAGAACATTGCAACATAAATTTTAACAATTTCCATCTTTGACCTAATTTGGTTACTGAATAGTTAAGGTTCGAAAAATAATTAGGCAGACACAAATACTCGTTTACATTCATAGTAAATTAACATTTATAGCTATGGCCAAGGCGGCCTCGACTAGTGTTGAAAGTGCGATTGTACCGTATTGCGACATTGTTTTTACCAATAACCCCAGACTTAAACACATCAACTTTAGCCGTTATTTGCGCTTTATTGACCGGTATCTTACGATTACGGGATCGAGGACATCGAAACGACCTACCTGTCCCGAGAGCCGGTTGGTTGGTTGTTCAGTTGGTATTGCTACCGTTCCCGCGATCAAATTCGACATAAACCGCACCGCCCAACATGATCGATACTATGAAATAACCGGACGTGAATTCCATATATACCGACAGCAGCAGAATCTGCAGTAACGCCAAGCGCGGCGCTAGCCGCCCGCCTGTCGCCGTTAAGAGGCTGTAAAGAGAGTTCCAAATTCCGTTTCGGTCGCCATGCACCCCCTGTAGTTAATCGTAGCATTTCCGCATTTAACTATCCTAAGGGTCAACAAATCGTTTACAGTCTATAATTATACTATGCTACTTTCGATGCAGCCGTGCGCAATAGAATCCATCGCCACCTTGCACCGGTGTAAGTGACATGTCTTCCAGCAATTCCCATCCAGCGCTCCGTGACAAAAATGCGGTAACCTGATCGCAATTTTCGACATTCAGGATCGAGCAAGTTGCGTATGCCATCACCCCGCCGGGATTCACGTATCGGGCCGCCTCATCCAGGATTTGCGTCTGAAGTGTGGTGATTTTATCGACAAAATCTTGACCTATCCGCCACTTGGCATCCGGATTACGACGCCACGCGCCTGTGCCTGTGCAAGGTGCATCCACGACAACCAAGTCGCAAGCCGGGGTATTCTGGCGCAATGCGTCGCTGGACAGAACCTGCACGTTGGCATCGGCCCTCCGTGCCCGTTCCGGTAAATCTTTCATGCGCCGCGCATTAGCGTCATGTGCCAAGAGGACTCCAGTCCCGCCCATATCCGCCGCCAAAGCCAACGTTTTACCGCCGCCGCCCGCACAGTAATCCAGAACCGTCATACCTGAGGTTGCGCCGCAAAAGGCCGCGACTGCTTGACTGGATACGTCTTGCAACTCCACCAGACCGTAATCATACGCCAAACTGCGCGCCAGTTTTCGGGGATTTTGCGTAATGCGCAGAGCATTCAATGCCAATCCGTGCGGCTCTGTGAATATCAAATCCCGCGCGAGCATCCGTTCAGCATCCTCAACAGTGGCTTTCAGGCTGTTCACACGCAAATCGACAGGGGCACGCAGGGCCATCGCCTCCATCACGGCAGGCAGATCGTCGCCAAGCGAGCGAAGCAGTTCCGGTAATAGAAAGTCTGGAAAATTCATCGCAACAGGCAGTGAAGGCTCAGCCCCCGCCCCGATTGCTGCTTGTTCGTCTGCGCTTAAAGGTTGAGGTGCGAAACGATCTCCACTGAATAGTGCAGCGACGTCCTCGCCTGTCTGCACCTGGTGGCCAACTACTAAACCACGCCCAGACATCGCCCCGCCAAGATGCGCCAAGGATCGCTTTTGCCGCAAACAATCGAACACGACGTCCCGAACCGCAGCCCGATCCTTGGAACCAGCATAACGGTTTTGGCGCGCCCAACGGGTCAGACTCCGCTCGGCAGGTTCGCCTGAAAGTATATCGTCGAGCAGCCCGATTGCTGCGGAAAGTCGTGCGGCTGGGGTCATATCACCTACCTAATTGCCGCATTACAGCAGCGCGACGCCCAAGCCGATCCACGCGAGCAATAGGCCGATCAAGCCGATCAGAAACGCCTTGAACCGCTTGCTAACATTGCTGCCAACGTGAACCACGTGATGCGCCAGACGCGAGGCGACAAAAATCACCGAACCTGCCGCCAACATCCAGTTTGTGCTATCCGTTGCGGCGGCGATCGCCACAACTGCGTAGAACAGGATCGGTGTCTCGAACTGGTTGGAGACGTTGTTGCCGATGCTTTGGATATGTGCCGGATAATTTCTGCTATCCAGCGCAATATCTTTCATCGAATATTCTTTAGACTTGTAGCTGGCCATCCGCACCTTTCCCATTCGAACAATCGCATAGAACGTCAGGCCGACTTGTACAAAAACACATATCAACGCAATTCCTATTGGAGTCATCATCCCATCCTGTAGTTCGGGCTTTCGCGGGTGATTTGAACGTCATGCACATGACTTTCCTTCAACCCTGCGCCCGTTATTTTTACAAACTCGCTTTTGGTGCGCATCTCTGCGACCGTTGCGTTGCCTGTATACCCCATTGCCGCGCGCAAACCACCAACCAATTGATGCAGCGTTGTACTGGCAGCACCTTTATAAGGGACCTGCCCTTCGATGCCTTCCGGAACCAGTTTTTCGGTGCTGACTTCTTTTTGGAAATACCTATCCGCAGATCCCCGCGCCATCGCGCCAACCGACCCCATTCCACGGTAGGATTTGAAACTACGGCCTTGATACAGGATCACCTCGCCCGGTGCCTCGTCGGTGCCAGCCAACATAGAGCCAACCATCGCACAGCTTGCGCCAGCCGCAATCGCTTTTGCAAAATCGCCTGACAGCTTAATACCACCGTCGGCGATCACATGGTCACCAGTCTTGGAAGCCTCGCCCGCGCAATCCATAATAGCAGTCATTTGCGGAACCCCAACGCCAGCAACCATCCGCGTAGTACAGATTGAACCGGGTCCGATCCCGACTTTGATCGCATCCGCGCCCGCATTGAGCAGCGCGCGTGTCGCGGTGGCAGTAGCCACGTTACCAGCAATGATCTGAACGTCGTCCCTGTACGCCTTCAGACGTGTAACTGCCTCGGAAACGCTGGCCGAATGACCGTGTGCGGTGTCAATCACCACGATATCCACGCCGGACTCTACCAATGCACAAGAACGCTCATACCCTGAATCCCCCACCGTCGAAGCAGCGGCAACCCGCAGCCGCCCCATGTCATCTTTACATGCCGTCGGATTAAGAACTGCTTGCTCAAGGTCTTTCAACGTCAGCAATCCAGTCAGTTCGTCTCTGTCGTTAACGACCAGCAGCTTTTCGATCCGCCGTGCCTGCATCAGGCTTTTGGCATCTGCCAGATCAGCAGGCTCGCGCAGCATCGCCAGATTATCCGAAGACATCATTATATGCACTGGTGTCGCGTCATCCGTAGCAAAACGCATATCTCGGTTGGTTAATATTCCGACAACCTTGCCGCCCTCGGCCACAACCGGAAATCCGGTTATTTTGTAGCGTTCCTGCAATGCTTTGGCATCCGCAAGTGTCTGATCCGCGCGCAACGTGATCGGATTTTCAACGAGACCACTCTCAAATCGTTTAACGGCCCGAACCTGCTGTGCTTGCTCGTCAACATCGAGATTGCGGTGAATAACCCCCATGCCACCAGCCTGTGCCATCGCGATGGCCATCTTGGCCTCGGTTACCGTGTCCATTGCTGAACTGATTAACGGAATATTCATGAATGTGGTTTTTGTAACCTGCGTCCGCGTGTCCGCAGTAGTTGGCATAACGCTGGACGCGGCTGGAACCAGCAGTACATCATCGAAAGTAAGGGCCTCACGAATTTCCATGGATTGTCTCCTGCATGGGGGTCGCTGTTGGCACGTCCCTATTTCATGAAGCGTCGGAAATTGGAAGAGGAAAAGCTAGGGGCTACGACTTTTCATCACACCAATCCGGCACATCGTGAGAGCAGCCGCCCCTTTCTATCAAGCGGTCAGGCCATCGCTGCTCCGGTTTTCTTTGACAAATCACCTTTGATCCAATCCTTGCTGACCATCCAGACGATATACAATATCAACGGTGTTCCAATAATGAATCCAGCGAACATTCCCGCCGTTGCAACGATGCCCACACCTTCGCCAATCGCATAGATATTCAGGTTGATGAAGCTCGCCAAAGGAAACGTAAAGCTGCCCCATATCGGCGTGAAACCACCCTCGGTCAGCCACATCGAAAATATCAGCATCGCGACAGCCAGTGCGACGGACATCCAATAGAATAATATAAACGCCCACTCGATTTCCAAACCGCCAAAGGCCAGCGCGAACAGGCTGGTGGGGGCAAGAACAATAGCCAACGAAGGCCGCAACGGCATCGGTGGCCGTATTTTCGTTAACCTCACCCCATAGCCCAATGTAATCGCGATATACGGAATCATCGCAGCAATAGCCAACCAGAAACTGGTAGTATCATAGCCGAGAGGAATACCCGCGATTGGCCCAACAATCGGCCCAACAAATGCGAGATACTGGAATGGCGAAAACTTTCTCGCCTCGGCCCCGCCCTTATAGATCGACCACGACACTAGGCCGGTCGCAATATAGTAGACACCAACACCTGTCCACCAGACCAACGGCACTCGTACCTCCAGCGGCAAAAGAACCCCGGCCAGCAACATAATGGACATGGGAAATGCAGCTACACCTGCCCGAGCGGGTGGGGTTTTCAGGTCATCTAACACCACAGATGGTCGTGCCAAAATCTTAGCGATGAAAGAAACTGCGAAAAACAGGAAGTATGCAGTGGAAGCCCCCAACATCAAATTCCCGATTTCATGCGGGATTGCCAACACGTCAGACGCACTTCGCCAAGCCAGAGAAAGTCCCATAAAGCCAAGAGCCACGGGAAATATTGCAGGTGGCGTGCGCCGCCAAAGATGTTGTTTTGTTAACATGGCACTCTCCAAATATCTTTAATATATGTATTCGGGAATGTGCGACAAAAATCAAGACCCACTTGTGGAGTTCATCAAAAGTGACAATATTTTGGTGCAGTAGTTAAAGAAATTCAATCACGGAGAAAATTAGATTTTGGGGCTGACCCAGATAACTAGTTCAAATACATTCTAACCCATTGTCTTAAC
>JAPYON010000016.1 GCA_029938175.1 Paracoccaceae bacterium
GGAATAGATTTGGCCGCCGATCCGTGGATTTTGTATTCACGACGAGAACTGGATATCCCAGTGGTTAAACCGCGTGACGGACCTATTTTTTCGATCAATCCAGATTTAGAAATTGACCCAGTTGACGCGACCGACGTGGCAGAACTGGTCGAAACAGAGGTAACCGAAGTTACCGAGGGTGCCCCGAAAATCAGTGAAACCCCCTATGTGCCAAGCGTCAGCATTGTCGCTGTGCAAGAGGCGTGGGTGCGGGTTTATCAAGAAAACGGGACTATCCTGTTCGAGGAAATATTAGATGCGGGCGAGCAATACTTGCTGCCGGGAGGTGCTCCGGCATCGTATTTAAGGGCTGGTAACGCGACTTCTGTTTACGTGATGATCGACGACGCGGTTTATGGACCGCTTAGCGCGACGGACAGTGTCGTGCGTGACATTGCTTTGCTGCCAACGGCAGTAGCTGAAAATATGGCCCAAGTGGCCAACCCCTCGGTTGCGCTACAAGTAGCGGCCGAGGCTTGGCGTCGTTTGAATGTGGCGCGGTTGAACCAATAGCAACCCTGCATGTTTGGGTGACATTGACCGTCATCAGCCTTATCTATTCTTTAAGATTCATTGTTTAAACTGGAAGCCAAACATGTCACACAACCCGATCCGCCCTTGGCGCGATATTGATCGTCGAAAAAGCCGTGTAATTCATGTTGGAAACGTGCCGGTTGGTGGTGATTCTCCGATTACGGTGCAGACGATGACCAATACTTTAACGTCCGATCCCGCCGCGACAATTGCACAGATTCAAGAATGCGCCGAAGCGGGCGCGGATATCATTCGTGTGTCCTGTCCGGATACAGATTCCACTGCCGCGATGGCGGAAATCGTGAAAGCCAGCCCGGTACCAATCGTGGCTGACATCCATTTCCATTATAAGCGCGCGATTGAGGCAGCCGAGGCGGGCGTTGCGTGTTTGCGGATCAACCCCGGAAATATCGGTTCACCTGAACGCGTGCGCGAGGTTATCAAGGCTGCGAAGGACCACGGCTGTGCAATCCGGATTGGAGTGAATGCGGGTTCGCTGGAAAAACACTTGATGGATAAGTACGGCGAACCTTGCCCCGATGCGATGATCGAAAGTGGTGTGGATCACATCCGAATTCTTGAGGATAACGATTTCCAGAACTATAAAATTTCATTGAAGGCCTCGGATGTCTTCATGACAGCGGCGGCGTATCAAGGGTTGGCTGACATGACTGATGCGCCGATACATCTTGGGATAACCGAGGCCGGCGGGCTGGTTTCCGGCACCGTAAAATCTGCAATAGGGCTTGGAAACCTGCTGTGGATGGGGATAGGTGACACTATTCGTGTGTCGCTGTCGGCTGATCCGGTCGAAGAAGTTAAAGCGGGGTTTGAAATCCTGAAATCACTAGGGCTGCGGCATCGCGGTGTGAATATTATCTCGTGCCCATCCTGTGCACGTCAGGGGTTTGACGTGATAAAAGTGGTCGCTGAACTGGAAAACCGTTTGGCGCATATTCACACACCTGTAAGCCTATCGATTATCGGCTGCGTCGTTAACGGCCCAGGCGAGGCATTGATGACCGATGTAGGATTTACGGGCGGCGGTGCTGGTTCTGGCATGGTATATTTGGCTGGCAAACAAGATCATAAACGCGGTAATGCAGGGATGATTGACCATATAGTCGAGATGGTTGAAGCCAGAGCAGAACAGATTGAAGCAGAGCAGGAGGTTGCGGATAACGCAACGTAAACTTTTTATGATCCGAATGGCGGTTTTCTTGGTATTTTTAACTTTTGTAGGCGCTGGCGGGCTTTTTTATTACGTCCTGAACATCGAACATGACCCCGCAATATGGCATATGGATCCCTTGAGCGAACCACAATCAGTTAAACCAAATAGTTTCCGCATGGCACCTCCGGCATTGACCAAAGAATTCGTAAATTCTCCGTCTCCGATTTACACGGTTAATCCGACCCTTATGGCCAAAGCGTTTGAAGGCTTTGTGCTGAGCCAGTCCAAGACGTCACGGATCGCGGGCTCGCCCGATGAAGGTTGGATGACGTATGTGCAACTAAGCCCCAGCCTGAATTTGCCGGACTACATTTCGGTCAAGTTTATCGATTTAAACGGTGGAAAATCGACGGTCGCTGTCTATTCGCGCTCTCGATTCGGGTATGACGACATGGGCGTGAACGGCGAACGTGTGATGTCTTGGGTTGGCACCTTGCGGTCGTTTGAACAGTAAAGTTGGTGTTGAAATGATTGCATCTGAAAAACTGGAAATGATCCGGCAGCGGTTCGCTTTTATAGAGGCGAAACTGTCCGACGGGGCTGAAGCCAGCGAGTTGGCATCGCTGGGGCGCGAATACGCCGAGTTGAAACCGGTGGTCGAGCAGATCGACGCGTATCAAATCTATCTTGAAGCGCAGATCGACGCGACCGCGATGCTTGACGATCCCGAAATGCGTGATTTGGCGCAGGAAGAATTGCAAGATATTAGAGAAAAATTGCCCAAAGCCGAGCGCGCGATAACGCAGGCCCTGATCCCTAAAGACAAAGCTGACGTTCGTCCGGCCATACTTGAAATTCGAGCCGGTACGGGTGGTGACGAGGCGGCGCTGTTTGCCGGAGATTTATTGCGGATGTATCAGAGGTTCTGTGAGGACCGTGGCTGGAAGTTCGAGATTGTTGAAGAGGCATCCTCGGATGTGGGTGGCTATAAAGAGGTGATCGTTAACGTCAAAGGCGCGAGCGTTTTTGCCGTGATGAAGTTCGAATCCGGCGTTCACCGCGTGCAGCGTGTGCCGACGACGGAATCGGGGGGGCGGATTCACACCTCAGCCGCGACGGTCGCGGTTTTGCCCGAGGCTGAGGATGTGGACATTGATATTCCTGCCACCGACATTCGGATTGATACGATGCGCGCGTCTGGGTCTGGCGGGCAGCATGTGAATACGACGGATTCCGCAGTACGGATTACCCACCTGCCGACCGGTATTATGGTAACTTCGTCCGAGAAATCACAGCATGTTAACCGTGTTAAGGCGATGAATGTGTTGCGCACGAGGTTGTATGACCTAGAGCGTCAAAAGGTTGACGACGAACGATCTGCGGCGCGCAAGGGGCAGATTGGCTCGGGGGATCGATCTGAGCGGATACGGACCTATAATTATCCGCAGGGGCGTGTGACGGATCACCGGATTAACCTGACGCTTTATAAACTGGATCAGATCATGCAGGGCGATTTAGACGAGCTTATCGTAGCGTTAACGGCAGCAGATCAAGCCGAGAAATTAGCGGAGTTGGCCCCATGAGTGTGACTGTTAATGAGGCGTTAAGCACTGCTGCCAAATGGTTAACGGATGCTGGCATTCCGGCCGCTGACGTTGATGCGCGGATTTTGTTGGCATATGCCATGGAATGCGAACCGTCGCGGTTATTGTTGATGGGCGACGACGAAGTACATCCAAGCACTTTCCGCACTTTCGACGACTTGCTTGCCAAACGTGAAAAATTTCAACCCGTAAGCCAGATTATTGGCGGTCGCGAGTTCTGGGGACGCTGGTTCAACGTCACGCAAGATGTGCTAGACCCACGCCCTGAAACAGAATCGTTGATCGAAAAGGCGCTGGAAAGCTACCCGCGCCAACGGGTTCTGGATCTTGGCACCGGCACTGGAATTCTGGCGATTACGCTGGCTTCCGAATGGCCCGAGACGCGTGTTATCGCAGTGGACATCAGTAGCGAGGCGATTGCTGTAGCAAAAACGAACGCCGCCGCCCATGACGTTGCGGAGCGCGTTAACCTAATAGTCTCGAATTGGTTTGACGCTGTTGCCGGGCAGTTCGACCTGATCGTTTCCAACCCACCGTATATTGCTGCTGCCGAAATGAGTGGCCTGTCGCCGGATGTTCGTAACTGGGAGCCGTTTTTGGCGCTGACACCTGGGGGCGACGGTCTGGATTCGTATCGTATTATTGCGGGTTCGTTGGATAAGTTTCTGGAGAGCGACGGTCTGGCGATATTTGAAATTGGACATACACAGGGGGCGGATGTTCTGAAAATCTTTGCGAACGCAGGATTCGCTGATGTGGCGGTTTCGCAGGATTTGGGTGGTAAGGACCGTGTTATTACGGTGAAAAACTAGGTAAATCCGCGTTTCAAAAAGATTCTAGCTGAATAGCGGCTTTTCTCCTTGTTTTAGTGGAGCTACACGGTATAAAATGAGTTATCCACCCGAGATTGAGCCATGATAGCTCTCTCGTTGAGAGTGGGAACGTTAACCCTATATTGGGACTAATACGCGAAACTGGCGGCGCAACATTGCGCATACCCATAACTCCCATAATTTAGAAATACGAGATCATGAGACCTTCAAACAAATCCCGCTCGCGGAACAAGAATAATAACCGTCGGAATAACAACAATTCTGGCAACGTGGTTAACCGCGTGTTTGATAGTGCCGGCCCCGAGGGGCGTGTGCGCGGAACCCCGCAGCAGATTATCGAGAAATATCGCAGCTTGGCGCATGACGCATTAATGGCCGATGACCGTGTAGCAGCTGAAAGCTTCCAGCAACACGCCGAGCATTACAGCCGTTTGCTAAGCGTCGCGCAAATACAAGCCGAGAAACGCCAAGCTGAACAGCAGGCGCGGCAGGCTGAACAACAATCCCGCCAAGCCGAGCAACAAGCGCGGCAGGCCAAGAAACCGCAGCATGAAAATCAGGATAAATCGAATAACCAGCAGCCAGAGTCCGGTTTTACCGAAGTTTCCGCAGAGCAGCCTGATGTAGCGGATAACTTGGTCACGACACCGGAAAGTAAACAGGGCCGTCAGCGCCGCAAACCGCAATCGGAAGTCGTTTCTGAAGACGCTGATCCGGCGACGGAAGACCAACCACAGCCTCTTTGATTACCTCGGGTAGAGGATGCGGCTAAGGCGGCAGAATTCTTCGATCGAGACTTGTTCAGCCCTTGTAGTCGGGTCAATATCGGCTGCGCGGATGCGCTTCTCGACGTCTTTCCCTAGCGATTTCAGACTGGCGCGCAGCATCTTTCGGCGTTGACCGAAGGCAAGTGAAACGGTGCGTGACAGGTCTTTGGCATCGGCGGGAAAACGTGGTTGGTCTAACCGTTCCAGATGCACGACAGCCGATGTGACTTTTGGTGGCGGCGTGAAGGCTTGCGGGGAAATTTCGAATGCAAGCGTTGCTTCGGTTCGCCATTGCGCCAGCACAGATAGGCGGCCATAGGCCTTGCTGCCCGGTTCGGCGACGATGCGCTGTGCGACTTCTTTTTGAAACATTAGCGTCATGCTTTGCCAGTAGGGTGGCCATTTCGGTGGGGTAAGCCAACGGATTAGAAGTTCAGTTCCGACGTTGTAGGGCAGGTTTGCAACAACACGGATCGGGGCCGTTAGGTGCGGCAACGGGTCAACTTCCAATGCATTACCTTCGATCACGGTCAGCCGGCCGGGGTAGGAAGTGGACACTTGATCCAGTATTGCAAGACAGCGATTGTCCATTTCGATAGCGACTACATTCCGTGCGCCTTCCATCAACAATGCGCGGGTCAGACCACCTGGTCCCGGGCCGATTTCCAGCACATCACATGCGCTTAGGTCTCCTGCGCGCCGCGCAATTTTTGATGTCAGGTTCAAATCCATAAGGAAGTTCTGACCCAGAGCTTTGCGCGCGCTTAACCCGTGTTCGGCGATAACTTCGCGAAGCGGGGGCAGGCCGTCTTGGACCGTTTTCATGTGGTTCCCCTGTGTCGTGCCATCTTGAGAGCGGTGCGCAATGCTTCTGTTAGGGAAAGCGCGTCTGCGCGGTTTTGGTCAACAATATCAAACGCCGTGCCATGATCCGGCGAAGTTCGGATGAACGGCAGGCCTAGTGTCGTGTTAACGCCAGCAGAGAAATTTAGCGTTTTAATCGGGATCAGCGCTTGGTCATGATACATGCATAGCGCCAAATCATAACGTTCGCGGGCCGCAGCGTGAAACATGGTGTCGGCAGATATGGGACCAAGAAGGGTCATGCCTTCGGCACGAAGTTTGTCCAACGTAGGCGAGATAAAGTCGATTTCCTCGGACCCCATCGCGCCATATTCGCCCGCGTGGGGATTAAGCCCTGCAACAGCAATCCGCGGGGCGGGAATGCCAAGATCGTCGATCATCGCCGTGTGGGTGACGCGGATGGTCTGCTCCAGTAGATCAGCGGTCAGAATTTCATGTATTTGATTAACCGCGATGTGAACCGTCACAGGAACCACACGCAGCTCGGGGGCGCTTAGCATCATCACAGGGCGTGTGACGTTCGCTAGGCTGGCCAAATATTCTGTGTGGCCCGGAAAGGCAAAACCCGCACCCTCTTGCAGGGCCCTTTTATGGATCGGGTTAGTAGTCAAGGCGCAGGCTTGACCCGAAGTAGTCAGCCGCACAGCACGTTCAATCATCGCAACAACTTCGGCGGCGTTCTGTGCGCTTGGCACGCCTGCGTTCACAGGGGCGGGCAACGGGTGATCCAAAATGGGCACCGCGGCAGGCATCACCGCGGCGGCTTGATCGGGGGCCGTGATGATCTTGACCGGAATACCGGATTGATCGGCGAGCGATCGCATATGCGCGGCGTTGGCAATCAGGAAAAACGGTAATTCATTGCGCAGCGTTTGCCACGCTTTCAGCGATATTTCACCACCAATTCCAGCCGGTTCCCCAAGGGTTAGGGCGACTGGTTTCATATTCATCGTTTTTCGATTATGGCTGTGCGGCGAAGCTCCAGAAGATACCCTTCAGCCAGTTTTGTCAGTTTTTGGCCGAACAACCCGTTGGTAATCTGATTCTGGATTTCCTGTGCCAGGTCTGTCGTGCGATTGCACAACTGGATCAACAGCACACTTTTACCATTGGTGATAATTTCGCTTTTTCCAGCCATCAGGCGGGCCAGCGATACAGCGATGTCCGCTGGAATGCTGTCAACCGATGTTGGTCCAAATATGCCGCTAAGTGGTCCGAAGTTCGCGGCCGACGAGGTTGCGGTGCTGCACTCATCCAAGCCGCTTTGCATGGCCGTTGCACGAGCGACGGCATTGGTCTGCCCGGCGAAATCCAAAACGGCATATTCGACTGAAACTGTTTTTTGTAGCGCGCTCGATACGGTTTTTGAGGCGAGTACCTTCAGGATGATAATTCCAGTCAAGATGCGGATAGGTTCCGAAACCTGCCCAGAACCGAGCCCGATAACTTTTGCCGCGATGGCTGATGGCAGTCGTTCTGGAGCCAGCCAACCGATTTGTCCACCATTGGCCGCCGTCTGAGAGCGGCTGAAACGTGTGACCGCGTCTTCAAAATTGGCGCCACTATTTAGGTCGCGCGCCAGACGGTCGGCTAAGGCGATGGTGGCTTCTTCGCCGCGTTCTGCGAAGGGCAGCGAGATTTCGGCCAGTAGAATCGTTGTTTGTGTGACGGCATCGGCAACGTTCACGGCGTTATCCAGATCGAGGCTCGTGGGATCGGCGGCCTGGCGGAAACGGCGCTGAACCAGATCACGCCACAGCAGTTGAACCTCGAAAAAGTCCTCATAAGCTTGGCGCGAAACACCACGAGCGCGGGCTTTGGCCCACAATGCCTGGGATGTCGTGTTTTGATTTGCGGCAAGGTTAGCCAACCCGCGTGCAAGGGCTGCGCTGTCGAGAGACAGGCCGAAATTGCTCGCGGCGCGTAGTTTAAGGCGGTCCTCGATAAGTTGATCCGTTGCTTCTTGTTGGATGTTTGGTGAATGTACGCCCAATCCGCGCAGCAGTTTGGCCCGTTCGCTGATGTCGAAATGGGTAATTATTGAATCGTTAACCGAATAGGCGGCCGAGTACGGGTTGGCAGCATACGCTGTGGAAGCCCACGCACAAAAAACCAATATTACGGCCAGCGTCCAATTTAAAGTTTTACCCATTATCTTAACCTCGTATTAACACATTAGTATGCACATCGTGCGGCAGGCCACTCAGTCGTCGAGGTTCCCCCGAATCCGGCCAGTTGCAGCGTCAGGTTTATATCAGTCGATGGAGCCACGTTATTCGAAGAAGTGAAGCGGCGCGAGAGGGAAAGCCCAATTTCCATGCATTCGTTGCCATAAGTAGCGCCGAATCCGGCGGAAACGTCAAGGTTTTCCAGTAGATCACGCTTCCAGTTTAAATCGAGCGCCCAGTTCGGAGCAATCCGATACTGGGCATCAATCGTTCCCTCGCTGCGCTCGACGGAGGCAAGGGCTAGTATGTCTTCGGCAAGGTATATGACCGTTCCGTTAACATCCCACTTGCCGAAAGAAGTCGAAAACTGTGTATCGCTTCGTTTAAAATTGATTTTGTCATCGAACAGAAAACGCCCGATTATGTTGAAGTCAGGTGCGGATTCAAAGCTTATCGCACCCAAAATGTCAGAGGTTGAACCGCCCAGCAAAGTATCTTCAGAGAAAAGGTCCAATGGTTTCGAGCGGACAATCAAACCGCCTGCAAGACCCAGAGACCAACCGTTGTTGTCGTAAACCGTATACGTCGCGCCAATGTTCGCACGGTATCCGGTTTCGATCACGTCGCGACCCGGAAATCGATTCAGATCGAACAGGTTTGTTTCGTCGAATTCCGCTTGCTGGCTGTCTTCGTTAGGCACAGGGTCGTTAAAGGCGGGATTGGCGGTGAACAACAACTGGACTAATGGCTCGAAAATATGTCGGGCGTTTGGCGTGGTTTTGGCTAGGGGCCAGCGGATGTCGGCTCCGACGGACGGATGCGCGCTGATTAGGGTGGTTTCTGGAAAATCGACGCTGTTCCAAACGCGGTAAATATTGGCGTTAATATTGACGAATCCCGAAGCCCGCAGTCCCAATGGCAGATTTAGTCCCACGCGGTAGTCCATCCCCACACCGACGCGCAACACATCCTCGCCCAGTTTGCGAGACAGGCCGACCAGACTGATTTCATGCCCGAATTCCCCGCCTAACACAGCGTCGGATCGATATCTGCGATAATTGAATTCAGGCAATACTAGCGGAACCGTGTCGTTTTTTTCGCTATCGCGCAGGCTGAACATATGCGCTGCCACAAGCGAGAAGTATTCTCGATCGCGATATCGACTGAAGCTTAGTTCGTTAATCAGGCGGTCGGTATTATTGTAGTTATATTGACGCAAAAAACCGTTATCGCTGATCGCGGTGGCCTCGAACGAAAGGGTGACGTTGTCAAGCACTTCAAAAATACCGTCTACCTTCAGGAACCCACGCCCGAAATCGTTGAATTTGTCGCGAATCTCCAGCGCACCGAAAGCGTCGAACATGCCGTTGTCGAAGCGATGTCGGTATTCGGCATCAACTACTGTGGCCCCATCAAAATTCAGCGTAGGCGTGAAGGTCATATCGGCATGATCCCCCAAGACCAGATAATACGGTAATTTGACACCGTCGCCAAAATATTCCGATGACAAAATCACAGGGTTAAGAAATCCTGTAGCGCGGCGCACCGACGCGTCTGGAATTCGCATATATGGAAGGTATAAAGCCGGTTGGCCGAAGATTTCGATAGTGGCGCTGCGAAAGTGAATTTGTTTGTTTTGCTCGTCGCGAATGACCTGCTTTGCCCTGATTTGCCAAATCGGGACGGGGCGCTCGGCACATATCTGGCAGGCGCTGGCTACAACGTTATTCAGAGTATCGAACCGTCCCGTGGTGCGCTTGTATTCGGTCGCTGCAAGTTGCATCTGCCCTGCCAGTAACAATCGCGCCCCGCGCACAAGACCTGTTTGAAGGTCGGTGGAAAGGTCGGCGAAATCAGCCAAGACGACTGTGCCACTGGCATCTGTAATAACGATGGGTCCCTCGGCCGTGATCTGTCCAAGGTGCGAATCGTAGATGATGCTACTGGCGCTAAGGACGGTATCCCCGAAGAATACCTGCACATTTCCGGTTGCGGTCAGAACTCCGGTGCTTTGGTTTAAATTGATGGTATCGGCCAACAAGCTGATGGGGTAGTCCGATTGGCCAAACGCCATTTGCGGTAAGAAGCCGCAGGCGAATAGCAACATCAGGGTAGTTACGCGGACTCTAAGAAAGTTGGTAAATTTGCTGACAGACCTGCGCATTATATTAGCCATCCTCCAGATGCAGCACAAACGCCATAGCAAACAAGGTGGCAGCCAGAGGTGGTGCCCATATCGCCAGCAAGATCGGCACTTCTTGCGCTTGTCCGAGCGATTCGGCAACGTTTACTATCGCGAAAAGCACGAATCCGGAAACCACCGCCAACAATGCCATAACGCCTAGATGTCCAAATCGTGCATGGCGTAGCGAGAATGCAGTGCCGATCAGCATCATTGCAACCAACATTAAAGGAGTTACATATTGCGACTGTAAAAAGACCCGATGCCGTACGGCCGAGAATCCGGATGCGTCCAGCTGCCCGATAAACGCGGGAAGGTTCCAGACCGAGATTGTTTTAGGGGCAGCGAAACTGCTGAGGATGCGATCGCTTGTCAGGTCCGTTGGCAGTACGATCTCCTCGAACGGGCGGATATCGGTGTTTTCGAACAGGTTCTTGTCCAAAAATCGCCATTGGGTTGCGTTTAATAGTTTCCAGGCACCGGGTTGCAGGATGGCGCTGCTGGCCTCGATCCGGCGTACAAGGTCGCCTTGGGTCGAGAATTCGTGGAACCGGACGTCATATAAAACTTCGCCGCTTAGGCTGGAGTTGCGGGCTTGAATGATGAAATTGCTGTTTGCACCGGTCTGACGCATCCATAGCCCCTCGCGAGAGATCGACAGCAGGTTGCCGCCGCTGCCCGTGTGTTCGGCGCGTATTTCAGCCGCTTTACGAATTGTGGCGGCGATAATCGGATTAAACGCCGCGACCGCTACCACGCTCATCAGCAGTGTAACCAGTGTCGGTGCCATCAACATTTTCAAGGCAGAAATCCCCGATGCACGGACTATCACCAGTTCGCTAGATCGGGACATGCCAAGGAACGTGAACATACTACCCAGCAACACTACAAGCGGAAAAGTTTCGAACATTGCGTCGGGTAGGGTGACGGATATAAGCTGGATGTATGTTTTGACATCTGCCTCGCTCCCTGAAAAAAACCGGGTCACGTCGGTGATGATTATTAACAACAGCAACCCCGTCAGTGCGATCTGAACACGCAACACATTCAGGAAAAACCTTCTGGCCACGTAGAAATATAACGTCATGCCACCACCACCGGAACTTGGCGCAAGTTGCGTCTTACCCGATTTCTGGTCAATGCAGTCAAACTGAGGATCATGCAAATCAGTGCCGGTGCATACGCGACAAGATACATCTCAGGATTTGTGCTGACCCACGTCTTTATGGTTAACGTCGTGCCGAGCAAGAAAATTCCAGACGCGCCAGTAAGCGAGATCCGCAATCCCAATCCTGTGCGCTTATAATTGGCGGTCATCAACATGGAAAACGCATATAGTGGTAACACCAGTCCCATCAGGGGAAGCGCCAAGCGCAAATGTGCTTCGGAAAAGTAAACGCCTGCGCTAAGAGCTCCACCATCTGTAATAATTTGTTCGGGGTCGAGCAATTCCGAGATGAAATACTCGGACGGGACGCGAATGCGATCACGGGTTTGCGCAACGATTGAGCTTAAGTCGAAGACGAACTGGTCGAACTCGATGATATTTAGGATTGTACTCGACACCGAGTAGCGCTGCATTATACCCTGACTCATTACTAACTGTAGTTCGTTATTGTCTTGAAGCAACAATGCTTGTTTTGCAGAATACGTTACGGGTTGCGCCGGATCACGCTGATCGTTCAGAAAAATTCCCTCGATTTGGCCCGTTTTACTGGAGTCCTTGATGTAAATAGTCACGCCTGAAACCGGATGAACAAATTGTTTTTCGCGCAACAATGACATCAACGAATTTTCGCGCACCTCGGCTATCCGGTCTGCAAGGCGTGTGGTCGATCGAGGCATCAGGACTACAATCAAAACGAACATCGCCAACATCACGATTGTTCCAACGGCAACCGTAGCGCGGATAATACGAGTAGGCGAGAGACCCGAGGACAAAATTACTACCATCTCGGATTCGCCAAGCAGGCGGTTCACAGTGAATAAAGTCGAAACGAACACCGCTACGGACAGCACTACGGTAAGCACGTTTGGCAGGATCAACGCGGCAAATTCCAAGAAAATCATACCAGAGTGGCCATTGTCGATAATAATTTCCATTAGTGGCAGCGTTTGGGTCAACCAGATGATTCCGACCAACACCAGCGCAAAAAACCCGAACGGGCCGAGCTGTTGCATAAACAAATATCGATCAAGCCGGTTCACGAGTCGTTTTACCCCTAAAGTTAGGTGCAGCTTACCTAACTCGGCGTATTTCGTCACCCCCAACTGGTCAAGGGGATGTTATCGGGATAGGACTGTATACAGCAAGATTCTGCCAGTTTTTTAGGAGTATAATATGACTACACCCATCAGCATTAATTTCAGAGAATCCAATACCGACGCCATCGCAAGCATCAATGGCAAGTTGGCCGTTCTGGTCAGCCCTGACGGAAAGATTGATACTTTGGCGCGGCGTGTGAACCGTCTTTCCAAAGGGGCGGTTGCGCGGTTCGCCGAAAGCGCTGCCTTTGCTAAGCTCGAAAATGGTGCCGGTGTTGCCTTGGCTTATCCAGCGGGAATGGAGGCTGAGGGTGTTATCGTTGTCAAACTGCCTAAACGCCCAACCGTTGTCGAGGCGCGTAAGGCGGGTGCGACAATGGCTATCTACAAGGGCACGGGCGCATTGAGTGTTCTGGCCGCGAGCAATCCCAAGGCCGCGGATATTTCCTATGGTCTGGCGTTGCGGGCGTACGACTTTATCGCGCATAAAACTGCTGATACCGACGACATTAAACCTGCCTCGATGATGGTCACCAATCCCGAGGGCGTCGCCGCCGAGGTGAGCCCAATGGCGGCACTGACCGAAGGTGTGTTCTTTGCCCGCGATCTAATTAACGAGCCGTCCAACATTCTGACAACAAACGATTTCGCTGCGCGTTTGGCGGCGATGCAGGAACTTGGCCTAGAGGTTGAGATTCTCGAGGAAGACGAACTGGCGAAGCTGGGCATGCGGACGCTTTTGGCTGTGGGGCAGGGTTCGACCAGCCCTTCCAAAGTTGTGGTGATGCGCTGGAACGGTGGTGGAGACGAGGCGCCCTTCGCGCTAGTTGGCAAGGGAGTTGTGTTCGACACAGGCGGTATTTCCATCAAGCCTTCGGCTGGCATGGAAGATATGACCATGGATATGGGCGGCGCTGGCGTCGTTTCGGGCGTTATGCGGGCCTTGGCGCTGCGCGGTGCAAAGGCCAACGTTGTTGGGGTTGTCGGATTGGTTGAGAATATGCCGGACGGCGATGCGATGCGCCCCGGTGATGTGGTGCGATCCATGAAGGGTGATACGATTGAAATCAACAATACTGACGCTGAAGGGCGCTTGGTTTTGGCTGATATTCTTTGGTATACGCAGGAGCGCTTTTCGCCTGTGGGCATGATTAACCTAGCGACGTTAACGGGTGCGATCATCATTGGTCTGGGGCATGACAACGCTGGTGTGTTCTCGAATAACGACGCACTTTGTGGCGACTTCCTTAAGGCAGCCGCGACTGAAAACGAGGGCGCATGGCGCATGCCGCTGTCGGCCGCTTACGACAAACTTTTGAAATCGCGGACGGCGGATATGAAGAACTCGTGTGGGCGGGCTGCGGGTGCGACGACTGCGGCGCAGTTCCTGCAACGGTTTGTTAAGAAAGATATGCCGTGGATTCACCTTGATATTGCTGGTGTAGCTTTGCTGACCGGAGACAGCGATTACGCCCCGAAAGGCGCGACTGGCTGGGGTGTTCGTTCGCTTGATTGTCTTATTCGCGATAAATACGAGGGCTGATCTGTGGCTGAAGTCCTCTTTTACCATTTGACCCAAACCCCGCTGGAACGCACTTTGCCTGAGCTTTTGGAAAAATCGTTGCAACGCGGGTGGCGGGTGTTGGTAAAGGGGGGCGATGCTGATCGGCTGGCTTTTCTGGATGGGGTACTTTGGACGTATCGCGACGATTCATTTTTACCCCATGGTGTCGCGGGTGAGGGGGCAGAACATCAACCAATTTACCTGACTGTTGATGATGATGAACCAAACAATGCTGATGTTTTGTTCTTGGTCGATGGTGCCAGCTATCCGTTTGACAAAATGAACGAATTTGACCGTGTTTGTTTATTTTTTGATGGCAATGACCCAAATGCGGTATCTGTTGCGCGCGCAAACTGGACTGCCGTCGCCGAGGCGAAACTGCCAGCTAAATATTGGGCGCAAGAAGATGGGCGCTGGACGCAAAAGAAATAAACGCGGGCACCGACAGCCCCTTAGGGATAAAGAAACAAGGTGTCTTCGATGATTTCTAACCGCGTAAATCGCCGCAAGTAGGCCATGCCAAGCAACGAAATGTCCATTCGGCCTTCCGACACAAATACGCGCAAATTTCTATCAACCTGGTTTGAAAATTCAAGCGTATCAAGCGTTGTTTGCGCTGTTCGAACTGCGCCATTGGCCGTCTCAGCTATACCAAGATACCTTAGGCTCTCAAGGTCAATACCGGCGTTCTTCGCGTCCTGTGTGTTTAGGACGATATCGGTTGCACCTGTATCAATTACAAACAAAACACGTGCTCCATTTGCCCGCATATCGGCGTAAAAGTGCCCGTCACTTGAGCGCATTACACTGATTGCGTCCACCGACACAACACCTTGGCTAGGAAATAACTGTCGTTGAATTTGGTCTTTGAAGCCATAAACAATAACGGCTGCCATGAATATCAGGAACCAGATCAACATTTGTTGCAGCATCGTGCCCATGCGCCCGCGATAGGTACGCAATACAAACGAACCAATGAAAAATCCTATAATGGCATAGTAAACGAAATATGCGATTTCACCCGACACTATAAACCCAACAAGCCGTAATCCCGCAGGCCATCGAGCACAAATTGCACCGAAAGCGCCGCTAGGAACATACCCATTAGGCGGGTAATTAGGTTATTACCTGTTTGACCCAAAGCGCGTTCCAGCATGCCGCTCGTCATGAACATCAAGAACGCTAGGGCAAGAACAAGCAGCATAACCAAATGGACCATTATCTGACTCGCAACATCACCCGAGTATTGTCCCGTAAGCAGAATAATCGTCGTCATTGATCCGGGGCCAGCAATAAGAGGCATAGCAAGCGGGAATATTGCTGGATCAGTGCCATCATCACCTTCGGCGGTTTTTTCGCGCCGGGGGGTGCGTTTTTCAAATAACATTTCTATGGCCGTCAGAAGCAACAGGATGCCCCCTGATATTCGGAACGCTGGCATACTTATACCTACTTTGTTCAGAATGAACTCACCTGCGAACCCGAAAAAGGCCAGCAGCCCAGCTGCTGTCAATATTGCGCGAATAGCGATGCTACGCCGTTGCTTCGCAGTTTTACCTGCTGTCAAAACGACGAACAAAGGGGCCAAGCCGATAGGATCAATGATAACGATTAACGTTACAAAGGCAGACAATAGCAGTTCAATTTCCATTATCCACGCGCCTCCAGTTTTTCCAGAGAAACCATCCAAAGTTCCTCTGCACGTTCCAACCCTTCGGTCACTTCGACGTGCTTCTTCTGCCACATACTGATCGCGGCTGCTTCGCCGTCATAAAATCCGGGTTCGGCCATCTTCTGGTCCAGCTTGTCACGCATTTCTTGCAATTTTATGACTCGTTCTTCGCAAGAGGCAACTTCCAGCTTCAGCTTTTCTTTAGGAACTTTTTTGACCTTACCATTTTTCTGCTTTTTCTTTTCCGACTTGGGCAACCCGCCACGTTCGGATAAAAGCATTTTGCGATAGGCGTCCATGTCTTCGGTGTACGGCGTCACGTTGCCGTCTTTTACCAGCCACAAACGGTCAGCCACCAATTCCACCAGCGATTGGTCATGGCTGACGAGGATTACGGCACCCGTGTATTCGGTCAACGCGGCGACCAAAGCCTCGCGAGACTGGATGTCAAGGTGGTTTGTTGGCTCATCAAGGATAATCATATGCGGTGCGTCAATCGTTGCAATCAGCAGCGACAACCGTGCTTTTTGCCCACCGGACAGGCGACCAACTTTGGTTTCGACAATATCCGAACTCATACCACCCGCCGCTAACCGCGAGCGAATGCGACCAGGTAATTCTTTCGGACGCAGGCGTTGAATATGCTGAATAGGCGTGTTGTCCAGCTCAAGTTCATCGACTTGATGTTGTGCGAAAAATCCGACCCGCAGCTTGGAGGACGCATATTTGTTGCCCGACATAACCGTCAACCGATCCGCCAACAGCTTCGCAAACGTCGATTTCCCCTGCCCGTTGGCCCCTAGCAGTGCGATGCGGTCATCTTGGTCAATCCGCAGGTCCAGATTACGCAGCACAACTTTGCCGTCATAGCCGACACTGGCGTTTTCAAGGCGAATAATCGGTGGGCTTAACTCTTCAGGTTCTGGGAAGTTGAACGGGGTGACATGATCGCCAACAATCGGCGCGAGAGTCCCCATCCGTTCCAGCGCCTTGATCCGGCTCTGCGCCTGCTTGGCCTTGCTGGCCTTGTAGCGGAAACGGTCGATATAAGATTGCATATGCTCGCGCTGTGCATCCTGCTTTTTCTTCTGCGCGACCATCTGTTCCAGTTTCGCACGACGGGTGTTTTCGAACGTGTCGTAATTGCCCGTATAAAGCGTCAGTTTCTGTTGGTCCAAATGCAGAATTTGCGTAACAGAACGGTTCAACAACGCCTTATCGTGACTGATTATCAGTACGGTGTGCGGATAGCGCGTCAGATAGTTTTCCAGCCAAATAGAACCCTCAAGATCCAGATAGTTGGTGGGCTCATCCAGCAATAGGAAATCGGGTTGCGAGAACAATACAGCTGCCAACGCCACACGCATCCGCCAACCGCCGGAAAAATTCGAGCAAGGTTGCTGTTGTGCTTCACTATCAAAACCAAGACCGTGCAGAATGCTGGCGGCACGCGCTTCGGCCGAATGCGCCTCTATGTCAGCAAGGCGCATATAGATGTCGGAAATGCGGGTAGGGTCCGTGGTAGTATCGGCCTCGGACAACAATTCCGTGCGCTCAACATCCGCAGCAAGAACCACAGAGATCAGGCTTTCTGGCCCCGAGGGAACTTCCTGCGCGATACCACCGATACGCGCCCCTCGCGGGATCTCGATCTCGCCTTCATCCAAAACCCATTCACCACGGATCAACTTGAAAAGTGTTGTTTTACCCGCACCATTACGACCCACAATCCCGACCTTATGGCCCGAGGGAATAGTAACAGTCGAGCTGTCGATAAGTTTGCGACCCTCAAGGGTGAACGATATGTTTTTAATGGCTAGCATGGGCGGGTATTTCGCCGTTCTGCTCGGCCGAGTCAATGGCCCAGAATAATTAGCCCTTCACAGACGCCAAACCCCATGATAGGTGCGCGCCAGATACATCACAAACACTCCAAAGGACATCACAATGGCTATTCAACGCACATTCTCAATCATCAAGCCAGACGCCACAAAACGCAACCTGACTGGCGCAATAGCGGCCAAGTTCGAAGTCGCGGGCCTGCGCATCGTTGCATCCAAGCGCATCCAGATGACACTGGCGCAAGCCGAAACATTCTACGGCGTGCATTCCGAACGCCCGTTTTTTGGCGAACTTTGCGAATTCATGATCTCCGAGCCTATCGTTGTTCAGGTTCTGGAAGGCGAAGACGCAATCGCAAAAAACCGCGAAGTCATGGGCGCAACCAATCCTGCCGACGCCGACGAGGGCACAATTCGTAAAGAATTCGCACTTTCCATCGGTGAAAACTCGGTTCACGGCTCCGACGCACCAGAAACAGCTGCCGAAGAAATCGCGTTCTTCTTTTCTGGTCTTGAACTGGTTGGCTAATCTGGCGACCTGACACCAAGTTTATCAAGGGCCGCTTCGATATCAGAGCGGCCCTTTTTCTTTGCGCCAAGGGTTTCTGCAACCATCAGATCGAATTTCTTACGCAAGTTCGTCTTTTCAACGTCCTGACAATCACTACACGGGCGGCCCTAAGGTCCATGACCAGCGCGTAGTATCCAATAAAATGCAGGCGTATACCGTTTTCAAGCGCCAGACGATATCCTTCATCGGCACCTAATTCGCGAAGTTGCTCCGCAGAAGTCACGCCTGCACTGGCGAATATGGCTTCGGTCTAAGGTCCAAGATTGCGAATGGAGGAAGCGGGTTCGGTCATGACACCTCTTTATAACAAGAAAATAGTATCAAGTGAGATTTTAGGTCAATCCAGCCCGATTTAATGCATCATCGAATGTCTGCGCTGCGTTAAGCCATTCTTCACCATGCGGATAGGTCAGCAGGGATTTAACCATCTGTGAAGAGAAAACTTCGCTAGCCTCGCGTGGAAGCAATGAGGGCAGATTGTCGATCGCCGTCAATTCTATTTCTTCGCGAATACCGTTTTTACCCAGAGATACAAACGGAGCATCCCAACCTGTAGGTGCATTATAAATCGGCAAAGGATTGAAATTACTGAAGGGATCACATGACACGTCAGAAATCATTTGAATGAAATTCAATGGGTTGGAAATGTCGTCAACCATTAACAACTGTAAACCGGGACCGGTCATTAACACACAGTTAACCAACAAATCGTGCGCCATCAACGCTGGCTTATCCAGATTCCGCGTTTCCGCCATATCCCATTCGGTTACCTCAAATCCAGCCAGTTTTAACGCCTTGATAGCACCAGAGCCGGAACGCCCCTTTGCCCCGATCACCACTGCGCGACGTGGCTTCATGCAGGTGCTGGACAGCTTCCGCAAAATATCCTCAACCTCACCGCGCGTCTCAAAGCTACTAACGCCAACCTCCGGCCCCGCAACTCCGTTCCAACGCGCCAACAAGCGCCAAGCCGCCAATGCTGCACCCATCCACCCAGCCCAATATCCAAACGCCGCAATACGCCTCTCTTCTTTGGTTAAATACTCAATATCGTAAAGCCGTCCACCACCGCGACGAAAACGTTTGATCTCGGATTCCCAACCGGTTTGGTCTTTAAAAATATGTGCAAAATGTATGAAGGGAGCCTTAAGATCAGCGGGTTCTTCGGGCAGTTCTTTTAGCCCTAGCACTGTCGCGTCAGTCACCGTTAACCAAGCCCCCGCGTTAGCCAATTCGCAACCAACGGCCGCGTATTCGGAATTGATAAAAATCCGTTTATCGCTTCGCTCGACCGAAATTTCAAACCCTGCATTGAGCAAGGTTTTCGCATCTTTTGGGGTCACAGCTGTGCGCCGCTCGGTTGCGCGGGTTTCGTCTCGGATGATAAATTTCATCGTGCGTCCTTAGGAAAACAGACTGACTTTCATGTCGTCGTTATCCGCAAACTTACGCAACACCGCAGGGTAGAGTCTATGCTCCATCGGTAATAGTCTTTTAGCCAGATCGTCGGCAGTATCACCCGCCAAAACAGGAATAACCGCCTGGCCTAATATCGGCCCGCCATCCAGTTCGGCCGTGACTTGGTGAACTGAACACCCGTGTATGACCATCCCCGCATCAAGCGCACGCTGGTGCGTATGAAGTCCAGTAAAAAGCGGTAGGATCGAGGGGTGAATGTTCAACATCCTGCCTCGCCATTTTTCAATGAAGTTCGGTGTCAAAATTCGCATAAACCCAGCCAAACAGATTATGTCAGGGTTCGCTTTCAACAAGGCCGCATGTAAATCAGATTCGAATCCTGCGCGATCACCTTTGTACGGGCGATGGTCAACCATAGCTGTCGCAATTCCCATATTAGTTGCTTTGGCCAATCCGCCCGCGTTAGGATTGTTTGACAAAACGAGCACCGCCTTGGCCGGATGCGATGCATCCATATCCCGCGCCAGCGCCACCATGTTCGAGCCACCACCAGAAATAAGAATGGCGACTCTTTTTTTCATGACAGCGTGCCCGAATACGTAACGCTGTCGCCCTTAACGATGGTGCCCATGTTGAACACTGTCTCGCCGTTTTCCTCGAATATCGCTTGCAACGCTTCGACGCGGCCTGGTGCAACCACGGCGATCATGCCGATGCCGCAGTTGAAAGTCTTCAGAAGCTCGCTTTGTGCCATGCCAGCCTGATCCACTAGCCATTTAATGACAGGCGGTAAGTTCCAAACAGTCAAATCAATGTCAGCACCAAGCCCCTCGGGCAATGCGCGCGGCAGGTTTTCAGTCAGGCCACCGCCGGTGATATGCGCCAAAGCATGCAATCCACCAGCGCGGTAAGCCGCAAGGCCCGAACGCACGTAAAGCTTGGTCGGGGCCAGTAAAGCCTCGCCCAACGAACCATCCCCAAACGGGCAGGGCGCGTTCCATGCAAGGACGGAGTTCTCAACAATTTTGCGCACCAGCGAGTAACCGTTCGAATGCACGCCGCTTGACGCCAAGCCCAGTATGACGTCGCCGTCGGCCACGCCAGCGGGCAGCATCGCCCCGCGTTCCATCGCACCGACCGAGAAACCCGCCAGGTCGAAATCGCCCTTGGCATACATCCCCGGCATTTCGGCGGTCTCGCCACCAACCAATGCGGAATTAGACAAGCGACACCCCTCGGCGATCCCCTCGACGATAGTTGCGGCCTCGTTAATATCCAGTTTATCTGTTGCGAAGTAATCGAGGAAGAACAGAGGCTCCGCACCCTGACAAACAAGGTCGTTCACACACATCGCCACTAGATCAATGCCAACTGTGGAAAGGATACCCGTATCGATCGCGATTCGCAGCTTTGTGCCTACACCGTCAGTAGCAGCAACCAGAATTGGGTCTTTATAGCCAGCGGCCTTAAGGTCAAACATCGCACCAAAACCTCCCAAACCGTCCATAACACCGGAACGTTTGGTGCTCGCAGCGGCGGGCTTGATCCGCTCCACCAGCGCGTTGCCTGCATCGATATCAACACCTGCGTCAGCATAGGTTAGGCCATTGGGTTTGTCGGACATATCGCGCTCCTGCACTGCAACAATTTGGGCATGCTTTACCCCAGCAATAAACAAAAGGGAAGCCACTTGACCCCCCTAAATCATCCGCGTATTGAGTGCCACAGGCGGGCCTGTAGCTCAGTTGGTTAGAGCAGAGCGCTCATAACGCTTTTGTCGCAGGTTCAAGTCCTGCCGGGCCTACCAAAATCATCCCAACGCTGAAATCATCATCCGTCGATCGAAGCTGACGCTTTTTATCAGGGCAAAAGCGTCTTGCCCAACTTCCAGCCCTAATTCGGCCACCGCCTGCCGCGTGATCCTTGCCCGCAAGCTTTGGGCCCCAACAGTAAAAATGATCTCGGCGAAGGCTGTGTTCGGTTCGGCCTTGATCTCGGAAATAGTGGCAGCGATGGTATTCCGGATGCTGATCCCCTCGGGGCGCTTTACGGCGATGGCCACGTCACGAGCGCGAACGCGTAAGCGGATGCGGTCACCTATGTTCAGCGAGGCTACCATGGGCATGCGCAACACTTTGCCCGCGAATTTCAGTGTTGTAATTTGGAATTTCACGTCCTGTCCGGTAACTGTCACTTGCAAAAAACTGCCTGCTTCGAATTTTCCGGTGAAGTCGTGCATTTCTTGCGTGTCAAATATCTCGGGTATGGGGCCGCGGGCGCTGACATGGCCGTTTGGCGAAAGCAGGATGACCTCGTCAGCCAGTCGCGCTACTTCGTCGATGGCATGGCTGACGAAAATCATCGGAACGCCGAACTCGCGCGGGATTTTGTCTAAAAACGGCAACAGCTCGGCCTTGCGGCGTATGTCGAGGGCCGACAGAGGTTCGTCCAGCAACAACAGTTCCGGTTGTGTCAAAAGAGTTCGGCCTAAAGCCACGCGTTGTTTTTCGCCGCCTGATAATGTCGAGGGATGGGCTGTTAACAATTTGGCAAGGTCTAGCGCCTCGACAACCCGTTTCATTGTGATCGGGCTCGCAACCTTGCGGCAGCGTTTGTTGGCAAAGGACAGATTGCCCGAAACGTCTAGGTGCGGGAACAAGCGGTCTTCCTGAAATACCATTCCGACGGAGCGTTGATGCGGGGGGCGGAAGATTTTGGACTTTGTGTCGGTCCAGATTTCTTCTTTGAATTCCACAAATAAATTACCGCGTGTCTCAAGGCCTGCGATCACCCGTAACAGGGTGCTTTTACCACTGCCACTTGGCCCGAATAAGGCTGTAGTGCCTGTCAGGGGTACGATTTCGTTAACGTCAATTGTGTGACCAGAAAAGGGGAGTTTTGCCCGAATTATAAGTGATTTATCCGACATGAATGGCCAGCTTCCGGTTCATCGAATAGACCGCGAGAAGAACGATGAACGAGAATATCATCAACCCGCCAGCCAGTTGATGCGCCTGCGCGTATTGTAATGTTTCCACGTGTTCGTAAATGGCAATCGAGATCACTTTGGTCTGGCCGGGGATATTGCCGCCAACCATCAAAACCACACCGAATTCGCCGATTGTGTGGGTGAAACTGAGGACGGTCGCGGTTAGAAAGCCGCGTCGGACCAAAGGCACGGCAACTGTAAAGAAAGCGTTAATTGGCGAGGCGCGAAGCATTGCAGCGGCCTCCATCGGGGCGCGGCCTATGGCTTGGAAGGCGGTTTGTAATGGTTGCACCATGAACGGTAAGGAGTAGAACATCGACGCGATGACCAGTCCGGTGAACGAAAATGTTAGCGTTTCGCCCGTAATGTTAACCCAGAATCGCCCGATTGTTGAAGTTGGGCTAAGAAGGATCAGAAAATAAAACCCGATAACGGTTGGGGGCAAAACGATGGGTAGGGCGGTCAGCGCCTCGACGAACGGGCGCGCTTTGGCGGTGGTATTGGCCAGCCACCACGCCAGAGGTGTGCCCAGTAGTAATAGAAAAACTGTCGTCGTTCCGGCGAGCTGGATTGTTAACCATAAAGGGGAAAGGTCCACCATCATTCCACCCCGTATCCGTGGGAACGGATGATCGTTTGCGCGGCTTTGCTTTGCAGATAGGCCAAGAATGCGACGGCAGCCGGGTTATCCTTACCGAGCATTGTCAGAACGGCATCTTGGTGGATCGGTGCGTAGATGTTTGTGGGAATGGGTAGGTAGCTGCCAACCTCGTTACGTGTGCTAATGGCATAGGCAAGCGCGACGATGCCAAGCTCGGCGTTTCCGCTGGCTACAAGGGCGTGGGTTTGTCCGATGTTTTCCCCCATTACGATCCGGTTTTGTAATGCACTCAACAAGTTAAGAGCCGTTAATGCTTCGATAGCAGCTATACCGTAGGGGGCAAGTGTGGGGTTTGCAATTGCGAGATGGCGGAAGGGGTTGGTTAACGTTTCGATAATTTCCTCGCCAATTCGCGAGGGGTCCGCAGAAAACAAGACTATCTGGCCCATGGCAAATGTGAAACGGCTGTTTTCTATTGCTTGCCCGTTTTCAACCAAGAGAGCGGGGCGGGCTTGGTCGGCCGCTAGAAACGCATCAAACGGTGCACCGTTAACGATTTGTGCGTACATTTTACCTGTTGAACCAGTGACAATAGTTAATTCGTGATTAACGCCCGCTTCAAAATCCGAAACAAGCACGTCCATAACTTCGGAAAAATTCGTGGCGACCGCAATCAGCGCTGTTTCAGCCGCAACCGTTTGTGGTGCAACGACCAACGTCCATATGCAAAGTATTTGTGCTGTCCGGTTCATTTTCATTTACTCATCGGGCCTGTTAACGAAACGTTATGCAATAGGAATTACAATTCCATTGCGCGAATGACAATTATTAAGCGCAGCGTGTCATTTTTTGCTAGAAGCGGCCGAGCACTGGTGTATCCTTTGGGCGAATTATGTTTAGGGAAACACTATGACTGCGTTAGACCAACGAAAAGGTATCTGGAAATCCGGTAAGGGTAAAGGACGTTGCACACCCAAGGGGCGGCAACTGGATGATGTTGCGTGGGGCGAGATTGTGCAACTTTTAGGGGCCCGCCCGCGACAGCGTGATCTGTTAATAGAATATTTACACCTTGTTCAGGACAAGTTTGGCCATCTGTCTGCCCCGCATTTGCGCGCTTTGGCCGAGGAAATGTCATTGTCGATGGCCGAAGTGTACGAGGTTGCCAGCTTCTACGCCCATTTTGATATCGTTAAGGAGGGCGAAACTGCCCCACCTTCGTTAACAATTCGTGTATGCGATTCCCTTTCTTGCGAATTAGCGGGTGCAGAAGAGCTGTTAACCGACTTGACCGAAAAATATTCGGCGGGTGAAGTTCGCATATTACGGGCACCTTGTATGGGCCGTTGCGACACAGCTCCGGTGTTAGAGGTCGGCCACCATCATATCGACCACGCGGATGTCGCAAAGGTCGAGTCTGCGGTTCTGGCTAATGATATTCACCCCCATGTGCCCACCTATGATTCCTCTGGTGTCACGATTGATGCTTATAACCAAATGACTAGTAGCACGCTTTCGATTGACGACATTCAGGCAACCGTCGCGGCGTCCGGCCTTCGTGGTCTTGGCGGTGCAGGGTTCCCGACTGCAAAAAAATGGGGTTTTGTGCGCGCTGAATCCGGCCCTCGATATTTGGCAGTGAATGCTGACGAAGGAGAGCCGGGGACATTCAAAGACCGCTATTATCTAGAACGGGAACCGCTGCTTTTCCTTGAAGGCACGTTGATCGCTGCACGGGTCATCGAGGCTGAAAAATGTTTCATCTATCTGCGTGACGAATATCCTGCAGCGCGCAAAATATTGCAAACCGAGATCGCAAATCTTGAACAGTCAGGCGCGATCCCCGTTGGGTTTATCGACTTGCGACGAGGTGCGGGTGCGTACATCTGCGGCGAAGAAAGCGCGATGATAGAAAGCATAGAGGGCAAGCGTGGCCTTCCGCGCCACCGTCCACCTTTCGTGGCCCAAAACGGCATTTTTGGTCGCCCGACCTTAGTGCATAACGTCGAGACACTCTATTGGGTGGCGCGCGTTATGCGTGAGGGTCCAGAGGTTCTGAACAGCGTTGAGCTAAATAGGCGCAAGGGTTTGCGCTCCTATTCCGTGTCTGGTCGCGTGAAGGAGCCGGGGGTTAAACTGTTGCCTGCAGGCTCGACAATCACCGATATTATTGCGGCGTCTGGTGGCATGCTGGAGGGGCATACTTTCAAGGCATATCAACCAGGTGGCCCGTCTTCCGGTTTGCTGCCCGCAAGCATTGATGACGTACCGCTGGACTTTGACACACTGCAACCGTTGGGGACGTTCATCGGCTCGGCTGCGGTGGTGGTTTTGTCGGATCACGATAGCGTTCGCGAAGCGGCCTTGAACATGCTACGTTTCTTTGCGGCGGAAAGCTGCGGGCAATGTACGCCGTGTCGGGTTGGCTGTGATAAAGCAGTGTTGTTGATGCAGAACAGAGACTGGGATAAGGATTTGTTGACGGATTTGTCCGAAACCATGGTCGATGCGTCGATCTGCGGATTGGGGCAGGCCGCGCCTAATCCCATTTTGTCTGTTTTAAAGTACTTCCCTGACGAGGTTTAACCAAGTTTTACGACACCGAGGCTTCCATCTAGTGCCTAGCCGTATTAGGTGGAAGGAGAGCAACCTCGGAGCATGCATGTCCTTCTTCTCAAAGATGAAAGAGCGGTTAACAAGATCCTCGTCAAAGATCGACGAAGGGTTGCAGGCGATTGTCGAAGAAAAACCAGCGGCAACCGCGGCCGAAGTCGTCGAAGATACACCAAAAACCACCGCCAAAGCTGGGATTGTGGGGCGCATACTTGGCCGTGATGCCGAGCCCAAGCGGGTGCTTGACGACGCTATGCTGGAGAGTCTTGAGGAATTGTTAATATCGGCGGACATGGGCGTTGATACGGCGCTGAAGGTCGCCGCCAACATGGCCGAGGGGCGCTTTGGCAAAAAGCTAGGCGTTGACGAAATCAAGGCGCTGCTCGCGGATGAGGTGAAAGTTATTCTGGAACCCGTTGCGCGTCCGATGCCGCTTTATGCCAAAAAACCGCAAGTGGTATTAGTGGTCGGGGTGAATGGTTCGGGCAAAACAACGACGATTGGCAAGCTGGCCAGCCAGTTTAAAGCGGCGGGCAAGACTGTAGTGATCGCTGCGTGTGACACATTTCGGGCAGCCGCAGTAGAGCAGTTGCAGGTGTGGGGTGAGCGCGCAGGCGTTTCGGTTTTGACGGCGCCAGAGGGCACCGACCCAGCCAGCCTTGCTTATGACGCGATGCTGCGGGCCGAAGCTGACGGGGCTGATCTGTTGATGATCGACACGGCTGGCCGTCTGCAAAACAGGGCTGACTTGATGGAAGAGCTGGCCAAGATCGTCCGTGTAATTCGCAAGAAGGACCCCGACGCGCCGCATAATACGTTGCTGGTTCTCGATGCCACGACTGGTCAAAACGCACTGTCTCAAGTTAAGGTTTTTACCGAAATTGCCGACGTAAGCGGCCTGATTATGACCAAGCTGGACGGCACCGCCAAGGGCGGCGTACTGGTGGCGTTGGCCGATCAACACGGGTTACCGATTCATGCGATCGGTGTTGGTGAAAGCATCGAGGACTTGCAGGCGTTTGACCCAGATGAATTCGCCCGAGCCCTAACCGGGGCGACCTTGTGAGCGATTTTATCCTCTCGATTGAGGGGACGGAATACGGCAAATTTCTGGCGATGATACTGGCACTGATTTCAGCGGTTGCGCACTCTATTTTCGGAGCGTTGCAGAAGGGTCGTTATGATCCCTGGCTGATGCGCGGTGCGATTGATATCTTCTATTTTTTGATCGCGCTGCCAATCGCTATTTTTATGTTCCCACTACCCGAACCCCACGTATGGTTGCTGTTGGTCGGGGCGTGGGTAATACATGTAACCTACAAGTATTTCATGGCGAAGGCCTATTCGCGCGGCGCGTATACGGTGGTTTACCCCGTGGTGCGCGGCACGGGGCCGTTGGTGGCGGTGTTTGCGGCCGGGTTTGTTTTTAACGAAACGTTTACACTGATTCAATGGAGCGGTGTTTTGCTGCTGTCCGGCGGGATATTCGGTTTGGCCGGTTGGAACCTTCACCAAATCACAGTTGGACGGAATGTTCTGATCGCGGCTCTGGGCTTTGCATTTTTTACGGGGTTGATTGTGGCGCTTTACACCACTTACGACGCCTTCGGAATGCGGGCGACTCCGGATCCGTTTACGTTCCTTTTCTGGTTTTTCGTGGTTGACGGCTGGACCTTTCCTATCATCTCGTATGTTCGCTGGAAGCGGATGGAAAACCCGCCGGCACTCGGACCGTTGTTAAGAAAAGGTTTCATCGGGGCATTGATAGCATTCATCAGTTTCGGCGCAGTCATGCTGGCCACAAGGCTGGACAAAGTCGGTGAGGCCGCGGTGTTGCGCGAAACTTCGACGGTGTTTGCGGCCCTGATAGGTTGGTTGTTCCTTAAAGAGACGGTTGGCCCTGTGCGGGCGGGCTTAATGGCGGTCATAGCGGCAGGGGCCGTAGTAGTAGAATTTGGCGGATAAAGGCGATAAGAGGCATCATGGAAAAGAAAAAAATACACCCACTGTTAAAACTGGCCCTAGAGATGGGGCCTATTATGGTTTTCTTCGTAGCATACAAATTTTCGACTGCACCCGACGGTGCCAGCGATGAGGAGCGGCAGTTGGCACAGCTGTTGTTTGCGACAGGGGTGTTCATACCTACCATATTGATATCATTAGTTATTAGTTGGGTTTTGACCCGTACATTGCCAAAGATGGCGGTGATGACAGCGGTGGTTGTGGTGGTAATGGGCGGCCTGACATTGTGGCTGCGCGATGACACGTTTATCAAGATGAAGCCGACGATCCTGTATACGATGTTCGCGGCAATTCTGGGTTTCGGTTTGATGCGTGGGCAAAGCTATTTGCAGTACATCATGGAGGACTCCATGCCGTTGCAGCCCGAAGGTTGGAACATTTTCACGCGACGGTTTGCGCTGTTTTTCGTTAGTTTAGCAATCGTTAACGAGATTGTCTGGCGCGGTTTTGGGACCGATATCTGGGTTAATTTTAAGACTTTTGCCCTGCCAGTCGCGACTTTCGCGTTTATTTTCAGCCAAATGGGCGTGTTTAGCAAATATGCAATCGAGAAAGACGAAAGTTAAAGCGGCGTTAACTTTTGATTGCTGCGATAACGGTTAACGGCAGGTTAATATCCGCGTTTTCTGGCGCACCATCAATCGCGGCTTGCACGTCCTTTTTCAGGATACCGATCGTGTTTTCGGGGTTATATCCGTCGCGGGCGAACTCTATATCTTCGAAGTTGCTGCCGAACCATATCTGGCCGGAACTTGTGCGCATAAGATCAAGCAGACGTTTCTGCTCGACCCCCAGATCATCGGCCCAATCCAACGCGAGCCGGGTGAACACAGTCGAGCTGGCTGCTAACAGGTTGTTAAGGACCTTGGCGGCCATGCCCGCGCCAAACTCACCCATGTTATGAAAATGTTTACCCATTACGTTGAGATATGGCTGGATGTGGGCGATGTCTTCAGACTGCCCGCCGAGCATGAACGACAGGCGTTTTTCTTGTGCGGCGATTGTTGCGCCGGACATCGGGGCATCGATTAGGTTGATATGTTGCGGGATACGGTCGCGCAGGTTGCGGACGTATTTTGGCGACAGCGTCGAGCAGATTACGATATGGGTCAGTTCGGTTTCTATTTCGACCAGGTTCTGATCGTTGAACAGCAGATCGTCTGTCTGTTGTTGGTCGCGAACAACAGTAAACAAAATGTTAAGGTCATGGGAAAAGTCAGCCACCGTTTTAGACATGAACCCTGCACCAACGTCCCGAACATCGTAGCCGGAAGCACTGACACCTGCGTCGTGAAGCGCTTGAGCCATTGGCAGGCCCATACGCCCGCAACCGGCGACTCCGATCTTAAGCATTTGTTAATCCTTGAAATTGGGTGCGCGTTTTTCAAAGTTGGCCAAAACGGCCTCCATCTGGTTGGCTTGGCCTAGTACAGACTTTTGCGCGAGGGATTCGGCTTTCAAAGTGTCTGCACGGCTGGTCACCCAAGTGTCGGAAATCAGTCGTTTTGAGGCGCCAGTGCTGTCTGGACTGCGGGCTGCGATTTGGTTGGCAAGTTCAGTCGCACGGGCGAGGGGATCATCGGCTAGTTCAGTCACGAAACCCCATTCCAACGCCTGCGAGGCATCGAACACTTCGGCGGTGTAGGTCAGGCGTCGAACTATATCTTGGCGTGCTAGAGCTGGCATAAGGGCCATTCCGCCCATGTCAGGGACTAACCCCCATTTCGCCTCCATGATCGAGAATTTCGTATTGGGAGCGGCGATCCGAATGTCGGCCCCCAGCATGATCTGGAAGCCGCCACCAAAAGCGACACCGTGCAGGGCAGTGATGACGGGCATCGACAAGTCTCGCCAGCCGACTGATACCTGCTGAAACAGGTTGGCGTCGCCATGGGAACGGGTCATGAAATCCATGCTGTCCGGATTTTGCAGCATGGCTGCGAAACTCATGAAATCTAGCCCAGAGCAAAATGCTTGCCCTTCTCCGGACAGAACCACTGCGCGCGTTTTGGGCGAGGTTGAAAGCTGCGCGATCGCGTCTGCGATTGCCTCAAGCATGTCCTGATCCAGCGCATTGCGTTTATCGGCGCGGGTCAGCACTACATGCGCAATAGGGCCGTGATGGGTGACAGAAACGCGGTTAGTCTTCGACAAAGAGATTCTCCCACGCGCGATCAATAAGTTCGACGCTCATGTGTGTTTGTCCGTCCATAATAAGTGTTCCTTGTGACCAAAAAGCCGTCGAGGCGATTTTAACGCCTAATATTGCTTTGACGCAATGAGAGATGATAAAAACAGTTAAGGCTTGCCGAGAGGTTGCGACGTGTAGGACGCGCCTCTTTCAAGACTCAACTCTGTATCCGAGAACCGAATAGGGGTTCGCACACCGGGCACATCCGTTTTTCCTGATGCAGGGCTGATCTGCATATTTCTGGCGATAACCTGTGGGTCGGCGAATACGTCCTAGACGGTGTTGATCGGGCCTGCCAGAATGCGGGCAAGTTCAAGAACTTTCATGCCCTTCAGAAGGCGCATTCGGCATCAGAAAAACGCCTGCAATCCTGTCTGCGCCCGCCCCAGAATCAAGGCATGCACATCATGAGTGCCTTCGTAAGTGTTTACAGTTTCCAGATTGAGCATATGGCGCATGACAGGGAACTCTTCGGAAATACCGTTGCCGCCGTGCATATCACGGGCATGACGGGCGATTTCCAGCGCTTTGCCGCAATTGTTGCGCTTGATCAGGCTTATCATTTCGGGCGCAACTTTGCCCGCGTCGAACAGTTGGCCCACACGATGGGCAGCCTGCAAGCCCAGAGTAATCTCGGTCTGCATGTCCGCTAGTTTCTTTTGGAAAAGTTGGGTATTTGCCAATGGACGACCAAACTGGTGTCGGTCCAAGCCGTATTGGCGCGCCGCAAACCAGCAAGCTTCGGCGGCACCCATAGCGCCCCAAGCGATTCCATAGCGTGCGCGGTTTAGACACCCGAACGGGCCACTTAGGCCTTCTGTGTTCGGCAATAGCGCGTCTTCGCCAACCTCGACATTATCCATGACGATCTCGCCAGTTATCGACGCGCGAAGCGATAGCTTTCCCTCGATTTTCGGCGCAGAAAGACCCGCCATTCCCTTTTCCAGAACAAAGCCACGGATTTTGTTGCCGTGTGCTTCGGATTTCGCCCAAATGACGAAAATATCTGCAATTGGCGAATTTGAAATCCACATTTTTGATCCGACCAAGCGATATCCGCTTTCAGTCTTGATCGCGCGGGTCCGCATGCCGTTTGGATCGGACCCCGCGTCCGGTTCGGTCAAGCCAAAGCAGCCAACGAACTCTCCACTGGCCAGTTTTGGCAGATACTTCATCCGCTGCTCTTCCGAGCCATAAGCGTAAATTGGGTGCATCACTAGGGACGACTGCACGGACATCATTGAGCGATACCCACTGTCAACGCGCTCCACTTCACGTGCGACCAGCCCGTAAGATATATAGCTCGCACCGGATCCGCCATATTCCTCAGGCATAGTCATACCCAGCAAGCCCATCTCGCCCATCTCGCGAAAAATACCGGGATCGGTATGTTCGTTCCGATAAGCCTCGATTACACGAGGGGCCAGTTTGTCTTGCGCGTAGGCATTGGCTGTGTCGCGGATAAGACGCTCTTCTTCGGTTAACTGTTCGTTAAGAAAAAACGGGTCATCCCAGGTGAATTGGTTTTTGTCGGTATGGTTTGTCATGTCGCATTCCTAAACGGTTGGTTTTACGGCTTTTGCACGTTGATAGATGTTATTACAAACGATATTGCCTCATTCATCTATTCCATTTATGAATGCATTATGAGAAATCAACGTCGCCTAATCCCGTCTACATCCGCACTAACTGCATTTGAGGCGGTTGCAAGAAGCGGCAGCTTTACATTGGCCGCGCAAGAGCTGTCGTTGACGCAAAGCGCCGTAAGCAGGCAAGTGCGTGTGCTTGAAGAGCAGTTGGATTGTGCGCTGTTCAAGCGCAGCAGTCGCAAGGTCGAACTTACCGAAGCAGGTCAATTATACGCTGTCGAAGTGCAGCAGGCCTTGCAGATAGTCCGCGACGCGACGCTTAACGTGGTTTCCAAGGGGCAAGACCAAGTGTTGAACATCGCCATATTGCCGACGTTTGGCACGCGCTGGTTGATGCCGCGTATTTCAGGGTTTGTTGCGCAATATCCGGACATTACGCTGAACTTTACAACGCGTATTGGAAAATTTGATTTTTTGGCCGACGGACTGGATATCGCGATTTACCATGGAGTTCCGGATTGGCCCGATGTTGAATGCACTTTATTGCTGAACGAAACTGTGGTTCCGGCGGTATCGCCTGAATTTCGGAAGGAAAACCGCGTCGCTGCACCGATTGACCTTCTACGTTTGCCACGCCTTTCCATGCATTCGCGCCCGACAGCGTGGTCGAACTGGTTTCAAGCTCAGGGAATTATGCTGGACGATAAAAGCGGCATGTCATTCGAGCATTTCTCGACGCTCTCTCAGGCCTGTATTGCCGGCGTCGGTGTTGCCCTGATGCCCGAATTCCTGATTGAACCGGAACTGGCGCGCAATGATCTGGTGCAAATCGGCCCCAGTGTTGTGAACGACAGCGCGTATTACGTGGCTCGCCCCGTGAAATTACCCGAGAATAAAGCGGCGCGTTTGTTCGAGCAATGGTTGATGACGGAGGCAGCGCGTCCCTGAATCCGGCACCGCCGCTTATTTCGCTACTATAACGTCTGATCGGACCAGCCGACAGAGCAGTACAGCTATGCTTCTTGTTGCTTTTCAGCTTGCCCTAGAAAATAACGAATAGCCGAAGCAAGGGCAGTAAAAACAATTGTCAGCACCACCGCAACAGCCGTGTTCGCGATGTAAAAATCAACACGGCCGGACCATTCGAGACTGTTGAGAAAACGATAGGGTAGCCCAGAGGTAACAGATCCAACCGGCGAACTGTTCAAGGGCTCAACGGCCGCTTCAATCCATACAACATAAACCG
>JAPYON010000092.1 GCA_029938175.1 Paracoccaceae bacterium
GTCGATATGCTGACGGTTGTTCTGGTTGGGTCCTCGCATTCTAAACTTGCTGCGTTAGGCGAGGGGCCACGGATGTATACGCCTCGGGGTTATGCACGCAAGATTGACGGGGATTTGGCGCAGTGAGTATTTTGGCAATAGAAAAGGCAGGTTTACGATGACGGTGCATTTTATCGGTGCTGGGCCGGGTGATCCCGATTTGATTACCATTAAAGGTCGGCGGTTAATCGAAACATGTCCAGTCTGTCTGTTTGCAGGGTCACTTGTACCAGAGGCAGTAGTGGCGTTCACCCCACCAGGTGCGCTTGTGCTGGATACGGCACCTATGACGCTGGATGATACGCATGCCCAAATTGTCGCGGCGTATAAGCGGGGCGAAGATGTGGCACGGGTGCATTCGGGGGATCCGGCACTTTATGGCGCAATTGCCGAGCAGATACGCAGGCTTAAGGCGGAAGGGATTCCCTATGATATTACACCGGGGGTGTCGGCTTATTCGGCGGCTGCGGCAGCCATGGGGCAGGAACTGACCATACCGGAAATCGCCCAATCGATTGTGTTGACGCGTATGTCGATGAAATCCACGGATATGCCTGCGGGCGAGACGCTAGAGAATTTCGGACGGACTGGCGCAACCTTGGTGATCCATTTGGCTATTCGCAATCTGCGCGAAATACGCCGTCAATTGGCACCGCATTACGGCGACGATTGCGCAGTGGTTGTGGCTTATCGCGTGGGGTGGCCTGACGAGTTGATTATTCGCGGGACGCTTGACGATATTCACGCGAAAGTGCGAGCCGAGAAGATTACACGTACCGCATTGGTCTTCATTGGGCCGGCTTTGGCTAATATTCAAGACTTCAAAGATTCGGCGTTGTATGATCCGGCGATCCCGCACGTATTGCGTCCGAAGGTGAAAGTATGAAGCTACCCACATTCCCTGCTGGTGAGGTTTGGCTAGTTGGTGCTGGACCCGGTGATGCGGGGCTGCTGACCTTGCACGCGGTGAACGCGTTAGGGCAGGCGGATGTGGTGGTATATGACGCGCTGATTGGCGAGGATGTTCTAGGCTATGCGCGCGACGGGGCCGAGCTGGTATTTCTGGGGAAACGCGGTGGGCAACCTTCGCCGAAGCAGTCGGAAATTACTACGCGCTTGATTAGCTATGCTCACGATGGAAAACGGGTCCTGCGCTTGAAAGGTGGCGATCCGTTTATGTTTGGTCGCGGGGCTGAAGAAGTGGCTGATCTGGTTGCGGCAGATATTCCGTTTAGGGTGATTCCGGGGATCACGGCGGGAATTGGCGGATTGGCCTATGCGGGTGTGGCGGTGACTTCGCGTGATGTGAACTCGTCGGTGATTTTTTTAACAGGGCATGACCAACGTGGGCATTCGCCCGATACTGTGGACTGGACCGCGACAGCCAAGGCTGGGATGATCGTAATGTATATGGCGATGAGGAATATGGCCGAGATAGCGGATAAACTGATCGCTGGAGGCCGACCTTCAGACGATCCGGTTTGTGTCGTGGCTAATGCGACGACGCCAGATATGCAGGTGCTGGATACTACTTTGCAGCGGGCTGCCGCAGATATTGCAGCATGTGGGATCTGTGCACCAGCGATTGTCAGTATTGGGCGCGGCAACTTGTTACGCGAAACGTTGAACTGGTGTGGTGCATGAAGGGTTTCGTCATTGCAGCACCGCATTCTGGTGCTGGCAAGACGATGATAACGCTTGGCCTTCTGCGGGCTTTCAGGAATTGCGGTGTGGCTGTTACATCAGCCAAAAGCGGCCCGGATTATATTGACCCCCAGTTTCATCAAGCCGCCAGCGGAACCCCCTGTGTGAACCTAGATGCGTGGGCAATGCCACCGGACCGCTTGCAGGGGCTGGCCGCTGCACAGGATGGAGATCTGCTTGTTGTAGAAGGGGCTATGGGGCTGTTCGATGGCGCGCCTTCGGACGATCCTATGGGGCGGGGGAGCGTCGCAGACGTGGCTGAGGCCTTGAACTTGCCCGTCGTTCTTGTGCTGGATGCGGCCAGACAATCGCAAACGGCGGCTGCAGTGGTGCATGGGTTGGCAAGTTTGCGGCCATCGGTAAAAATTGCGGGCGTGATCCTTAACCAGATTGGTTCGCCACGTCACGGCGCTATGATTTCCCGTGCTATAAAAGCACTAAATATTCCCGTTTTAGGGGTCGTGCCAAGAACAGAGGCGATGAAGGTCCCCTCGCGACATTTGGGACTGGTTCAAGCAGAAGAGCATACCGACCTTGAAGCGTTTATCGGAGCGGCGGCGGGTTTGATGTTAGCCAACGTGAACCTCGACCGATTGCTTGATCTGTCTACGACCATCGATCGAGCTACTCGTGTAGCTGGATTGCCCCCGTTAGGCGCGCGGATTTCTGCGGCGCGAGATACGGCATTTGCCTTTTCGTATCCACATTTACTGGACGATTGGCGATTGGCGGGGGCAGAAGTTTCGTTTTTTTCACCGTTAAATGATGAGGGGCCGGCTGTCGATGCCGACGCGATTTTTCTGCCCGGCGGGTATCCGGAACTATATGCGGGGCGTTTGGCGCAGAACTCGGGTTTTGTAACTGTAATGACCGCGGCTAAGGATCGCGGCGCGCTGATTTATGGTGAGTGTGGAGGGTATATGGCCCTTGGTGAAAGCCTAACAGATTCTGACGGTGCTGAGCATCGGATGCTTGGGTTCTTGCCGGTTAGAACCAGCTTTGCCGCACGTAAGTTGCATTTGGGGTATCGCGGGTTGACTCCGATATGTGATCTACCTTGGGCTGGGCCTCTTAACGGACACGAATTTCATTACGCTTCGGTTATCGAGGAAAGTAGTGAGGGCCGGCTGTTTGGAGCACAGGACTCGTTGGGTGAAAACCTCGGGGGGGTGGGACATGTGCGGGGGAATGTCTGCGGATCGTTTGCGCATGTGATAGGAGTGGCGGATGGTCCTGTTTGATATGGACGGGCTGCTGGATACCGAGTGGGTCTGTATGCGTTGCTGCTTCGAGTTGGGCCGTGAGTACGGCTTACTGGATATGACCGACGGTTTTGCTCATCTGATTGGCCTACGCGGGGTTGGAAGCCGACCAATCCTTGAGGCAGCTCTTCGGGGTCGCGTTGACCATGACACGTTCGTCAAACGTTGGGGTGCTTTGATCGACGCGCGTTTGCGAACCGAAACCGCCAAGAAGCATTTGAAAGCTGCGGGGCTGCTCGGATTTTTGATGTTGTTACCGGAGGGGATCAGGTTTCCAACGGTAAGCCCGATCCCGAGATTCATCACAAGGCTGCTGCTGCGATTGGATTGCGCGCGAAGGATTGCTTCATTTTTGAAGATGGTGATTCAGGCGTTCGAGCCGCCGTTCAATCCGGTGCGCGAGTGGTTAAAATTATGGATATTAAGCAGCCATCGTCCGAAATTGTTGGGCTTGGGCATATTATTGCGCCAGATTTGACCACGGGGGCACGCCTTGTCGGATTGACCTGAAAGGAAAAAAAAGGCCGAGCAAAGCTCGGCCCAAGTCCAACAGGGAGGTATGAAGCCAGCCAGTATGTCGGCTGTTTCGAGACTGATATAGGAACGAAAGGCACACCAATCAAGGTAAATCTGACGAAAACTATGCATACCCGCCATGGTTAAAACGCATAACTGCATATTAGAATATGCAAATGTATGTATTTACTGTGTTTTCTGTTTTTGAATTTTGTAATCTTTTAATTCGTCTAAAACGAAATCTCTGAATGCTGTGACCCTTTTTGAGTGCCGAAGTTCTTCGGGGTAGGCCAAGTATACCGGAATCGGGCGGCTCGAATCGTTTGGAAGGACGCGTACAAGTTCGGGTGCCTCGACGATTACGTAGTCAGGCAGCGCACCTATACCCAAATCATGGCGGGCAGCTTGCAGGATGCCGAAGTAGTTGTTTACCGTCAAAACCGATTTACGGTTTGCTTGCAAAAAAGGCGCCATCCACTGCGCACCAGCACTTACCTGAGGTGACGAGGAATTGTGCGAGATTAATCGATGGTCAACCAGATCGACGGTGGTTTCCGGCGTGCCGTTCTGCTCAAGATAGTCCCGCGATGCGTAAAGTTTCATGTCGACGTCCATAAGCCGGCGGCGGATCAGGTCGGCTTGACTGGGTTCTTTCATGCGAATTGCCACATCGGCTTCACGCATGGGCAGGTCCAAAACCCGCTCTTCCAGCATTAAATCTATTTTCAGTTCCGGATATTTTTCATACAGATGTCCAAGGCGTGGTGCCAACCACAGAGTTCCGAAACCCGTAGTGGTGGTGACGCGTAGATTGCCAAAAACCTCGTCTTTGCTGTCACCAATATGTGCGGTGGCGGCCTCGAGTCGTTTTGACATAGATCGGGTCGCGTCCAGCAGTAGTTCGCCTTGTTCAGTAAGTATCAGACCGCGCGCGTGGCGGTGAAATAGCAGGACATTTAGGTTTTCTTCCAGCGTGCTTATCTGTCGGCTGACAGCAGATTGGCTTAGGTGTAGAACCTCGCCTGCATGTGTCAAACTGCCGGCCTCGGCGACTGCATGAAATACCCTTAGCTTGTCCCAGTCCATCGTATTCTCCGCGCGCCGACTTCAAATGCTTGTTTTTAAATGCTTTGTATTATTAAATTACTATAGCCGCAAATTACATGATACAAAAGCACAGGTTTCACGCAGCAGAGCTAATAATTTTGTTGTATAGGTCAATCTTTATGACCTATGCTGCGTAAAATGCTTTGAGGAGACTGATCATGACATTGCAATCCGTATCCCTGAATGACCGTTACTGCCTGTCCAAACGATATGTGTTGTTGAACGGAACACAGGCGCTGGTTCGGTTGACGATGATGCAAAAGGCACGGGACGCTGCGGCTGGGTTGAACACTGCGGGTTATGTTACAGGGTATCGTGGCTCGCCAGTCGGGGCGGTTGATATGCAGATGGAGCGCGCAGAAAAACATCTAAGGGCTTCGGATGTCAAGTTTTCGGCAGGAATGAACGAAGACTTGGCGGCGACAGCGCTTTGGGGGACTCAACAGGTGAATTTACGCGGCGACGGGACCTTCGACGGGGTTTTCGGGCTGTGGTATGGCAAAGGCCCGGGTGTAGATCGCACGGGCGATGTTTTCCGGCATGCTAATATGGCCGGAACGGCGGAAAATGGTGGTGTGTTGACGATTATGGGTGATGACCATACGGGTGAAAGCTCTACGGTGTTACATCAGTCCGAATTCGCACTGGTAGACGCATTGATGCCGATATTGTCACCTGCGGGCGTGCAAGAATTGTTGGACTACGGTATTTTGGGCTGGGAGCTCAGCCGATACTCTGGGTGCTGGGTCGGTTTGAAAAGCTTGAAGGATACAATTGAGGTTACCGAAGTTGTTGACGGAGACCCTCACCGCGTCAAGATCGTTCAACCAACGAATTTTGAGATGCCAGAGGGAGGGGTTAACATCCGGTTAGTTGACGACCGGATTGAACAAGAAGCGCGACTGCACGATTACAAACGCTTCGCTGCCGAGGCGTTTGCGCGGGCCAACAAGATAGACCACCGTGTGTTGGGCAGCGAAAAATCCAAGATCGGGATCGTGGCCGCCGGCAAAAGCTGGCTGGATACTGTACATGCACTGGACCTTCTGGGAATTGACGAAGCCGAGGCCGAGTGCCTTGGGATTACTACCTATAAAGTTGGAATGGTTTGGCCGCTGGACATGAAAAGCTTTCGCGAGTGGTCCGAAAATCTCGACCTGATTATTGTGGTTGAAGAAAAGCGCAAGCTGATCGAAGTGCAGATCAAAGAGGCCATTTTCGATGATCGCCATGGTCGGCGCGTTGTTGGTTGGAAAAAAGAGAACGGCGATCTGCTGTTCACCGCCAAAGGTGCGCTAGAGCCGGTCGGCGTGGCGCGAAAACTAGGAGAGCTGTTGGCTAATGAGGGCTTGGATAGCGAGCGCTTATCCAAAGCGAAGGCGATATTGGACGACGCGGCGAAATCAGATAACGCTGAGGAGATCGCCTCGCGTTTACCGTGGTTCTGTTCGGGCTGTCCGCATAACACCTCGACAAAAGTTCCAGAAGGCTCTCGGGCGTATGCCGGAATTGGCTGCCATTATATGGTC
>JAPYON010000093.1 GCA_029938175.1 Paracoccaceae bacterium
ACAGTTAAGACAATGGGTTAGAATGTATTTGAACTAGTTATCTGGGTCAGCCCCTTACACTAAATACTGTCCACGATTGGAGAGTGATTCAAATAGGAAATGGGATAAGCAATGGAATCAATTGATTTTTTAAAAATGGACTTAATGTCGGAAATAAATATTTCGATTGGGGCTAGTGTAGCTGCAATGGCTTGTAGTGCCTTAGCGGCTCTAATATTAAGAAATTTGTATATTTCATATGGACGATCTATGAATAACAGGGCGTATTTCGGTAATATTTTTATTTTGCTGAGTGTAACAACATGTGCCGTGATCATTATTGTTAAATATTCACTTGCGCTGTCGTTAGGCCTTGTTGGCGCTTTGTCTATTGTGCGATTTCGCGCCGCTATAAAGGAACCCGAAGAATTAGTATTTCTATTTATGACAATTGCTTTTGGCCTGTCATTTGGCTCTAATCAGTTTGTAATTGGTTTCATTTTGCTCGCCACGGGTTCAGTTATTATTATCTTATCTGATTATTTTATATCAAATAGTGCTGGTTCTGATACGTCAGGAATTATCGCCGTTATCGAGGGTGATAAAATGGCAATACAAGGCTTCCGACAGGACCGTCTGGCGCCCCTTTTGTCAAAACATCGAGCCGTATCTATAAAAGAGGTTAGTTATGATGACCATAACGGCCGAATTGTGGTTCGAAGCCATTATCTAGATGGCGTCACGGAGGAGTTTTTTCGCAAGTTGGAGGAAATTTCGTTTGAGGATGACCTCAGAATTCAGATATTATCAGATGTTACGGTTCCTTTTTGATGTATATTCAAAAATCAGTGAGCGGCATTACTAACACGGCTGTGAAGTGGATCAAAAAAATTATGATCTCAATGGGTGTTATATTCCTAATAATTTTAGGATTGTCTGGTAATAAATTACTTGTAACTCAAAATTATACATTTTTTGTCGATAAAGTTCGAAGTCGTTTGGTTGGGAACGAAGATGTTTCCGTGTCCAGTATATCCGATATATTATTTTTTTCAAAATCAGCGTTTTACGGATTAATTACACCAAACCGCTATCCAAGCCTGGAGATAACATTACCCCAAGTCGATACTTTATTAATGAGTAAAGACCTAAATGGTGCACGGTATGATGAACCAGATTTTCGAGTAGATATTAATCTCTCAGCGGACTCTGAAAATCAATATATGGAAGCAAAAATTCGTCTGAAAGGCGACAGAGAAATTCACCGGGAAAGTAGCAAAGATTTATCCTATAGAATAAATTTGAGCGGAACCGATCGTTTCAGAGGTATGGAGAAATTTTCCATACAAAGGCCAATTGTAAGAAACTATACTTGGGAGTATTTGATAGCGGACATTTTTGCGAAAGAAAAGTTGTTAACATTACAGCAGGGCCCCATCAATTTGAGAGTTAATGGTGATAATAGAGGTATATTTTCATATGAGGAAGTTCCTTCTGTTAGTACCATTGAGCGACAAAAACGAAAAAGCGGACCAATTTTTGGGTTAGAAGAAGATTTAGGCGTTGGTATTGACGCCATGCTAGATGTTTATGAAGCTAAATCTTGGATTGATGATCCAATTTATAACATAGCAAAAGCACTGCTTTATGAACAGTTTCGAGCAGCAGAGTTAGACATAGCTTTCTCCGAAGATGTATTTGATTTTAATGAGTGGGCCAGATTTTTTGCGCTGCATGATGTGTTTGGCTCGTATCACGGCACTGTAATGAAGTCAGTTAAATATTATTACAATCCTGTGAACGGCAAGTTCCAACCTTTACTTTTTGATGCGCACAAGGGGGCGGGCAGTTTCGACGATTTCGTTTTATTGGATTTCCTACTTAGTCCGAATACACGTAAGTGCCTGTGGATATGTGACCAAGACAAGTTTTATATGGGCTTTTTGCGCAACCCAAAATTTGTAAAGTTATATGTTGAAAGTCTTTCAAGGTATTCTTCACCAGAATTTCTTTCTTCTGTATTTGAGAGCTACGATACAAACTTTAGGAATATCGATAATAAATTTTATTCAAACTTTTCTGCTTCAGACGCCATCCACTCTAGGGGTTTTGGGTTCTATTTATTTAAGTTGGATACTTTGTTCGAGCGGTCAACCATCGTAACTAATAGGCTTCAAAAGTTCTCTGATAAGCGTGTCTTTGATAGATTATCAGAAGGGCTTGGCAATGATATTGAGACCGCTGTTATTAAGGGTGTAAATTCAGATCTCGATATTCTTTTCTTAGAAAGTTTTAGTCTAACTGCTGAAAGCTGGACTTTTTCAAGGCCAACTGTAATTATTATAAGTGGATCGTCTTCATTGAGCGGTACAAAAAATCTACCATTACAAATTCATGGGCCGGTTATGTTAGTCCAAACTGGCGGAAATTTGGAGATTAATCGAGTGGTTTTCAACAATCCAAAATCCTTTCAAGTTCAAGGTCGAAATTGGTCCGGAGCAGTAAATTCTCTAGATTCTAAAATTATATTAACGGACGTGACAATTATAAACGCTGACGCTGAAGACGCCCTTAACATTGTTAATTCTGAATTTAAAATTAACAATTTGAAAATCAATAACGCGATGTCTGACGCGGTCGATTTGGATTTTTCAAATGGAGTAATAGATTCTATCTATTGCAATGATATTGGAAATGATTGTTTAGACACTTCAGGGTCAGACGTTAGAGTGAATCTTATCGAGGCGTGGAGGGTATCAGATAAGGTAGTGAGTGTGGGCGAGAGGTCTAATGTTGTTATTCAAAAAGTCGAAGTGAATAACGTTGCTATTGGCCTTGTTTCAAAAGATGAGTCAAGCCTGCAAGTCATAGAATATGTAGGAAATGAGGTCGAGCTCGATTATGCGGTGTTCAATAAGAAAGAAGAGTATTTACCACCATCATTTTCGTTGAAGTTAGCGAATTCAGTAAGTGGATATATTAACGGGCTATCTGACTCAAACGCAGTTATAAGTTTACCAACTAATGTTGTTAACAGGCCGTTGAGTTCTGTAGAAATTGAAAAATTAATGTATGGAGCAGTCTACGGTGTTGCGACTGAAAATCGATGAACCTTTCTAGCTTTTTACACCCTGATCCAGGGAGCGCAAGGTTCGAGAGAAAAGTTATCCTTAGTCCGGGTCAGAGCCGCAGGGCCGAGTTTTTTTTGTATGCTAATGGTTTCAGAAGCGAACACCGTATTAGAAAAGTGACGTCTATTTATTTTGACGACATTAATTTATCGTGTTGGCGAGATAACATAGACGGCAATTCTTCTAGGGACAAATTGCGGGTGCGATTTTACGACGATGATATCGCAAATGCAAAATTGGAAATAAAGCATAAGAGAGGATATTTGGGTTATAAGACTACGAAAGCTTCCACAGGAAGTGCCGAAAATTTAGAAGATTTGGTGGGCCAAGTTCTGGATTGGAGCAAGCTGATGCTATCTCGCCAATATCACCCTAGCGCTTATGTGCAGTATAATAGGACGTATTTTAGGGTTGAAAGCTTTAGAGCTACGATAGATCGTGATGTAGTTTGTTCTAAATTTATAGGCGATGTAATAGTTCCTGGAACGTACAAAAAGTTTGAAGTTTTAGAATTTAAGTACCCTCGTAATTGTGATGACAGCTTTCGAACAAGGTACCCATCATTTTCAAAATTTGCGCTGAGAACGACAAAGTCGTCGAAATATTCTATTGCAATGGATTTTTAAAAATAATTATAACATGAAAAAAACTCTTATTACTGGTGTAACTGGACAAGATGACTCTTATTTGGCAGAGTTTTTGTTGAAAAAAGAGTATGAAGTCCACGGTATAAACCGTCGAGCCTCTTCTCTTAACACTCAGCGTATCGACCACACTCATGAAGACTCTCAAAGGGATGATTCTCGCATGAAACTACACTACGGTGAAGGGACACGGTATTGGCTTTCATAATGGTGATCCCTACAGCTTGTGCTCTGGCGTTTTTGCGGCAGTTTTAATACTATCCGTCCGACCGAGAGCCTCTCCTATATTTTAGCAATAGAACAGGTTGAAATTTTATGCGAATTCTTGTTACCGGAGGTGCCGGATATATCGGCAGTCACACACTGCTGGAGTTGTTGGGAGAGCAACACGATATTTGCGTGCTGGATAATTATTCAAATAGCTCCCCCGAGGCGTTGTCTCGTGTGCGACTGCTAACAAATGCAGATTTTCTGGACGTTAAAGCCGATATCCGCGATGATAATGCACTAATGAACATCTTTCAAGATTTCCAACCAGAAGCGGTCATTCATTTTGCCGGATTGAAAGCGGTTGGCGAGTCTGGAAAAGTGCCCCTCACGTATTACGAGAACAATATTCGAGGTAGTTTGTCACTTCTAAAAGCCATGGAGACGGTAGGTTGCCGGCGCATAGTATTTTCGTCCTCGGCAACGGTATACGGCGAACCACAGTACTTACCTTACGACGAGGCTCACCCTTGTGCGCCAACCAACCCCTATGGCCGCACCAAATATTTCGTAGAGGAAATTCTTAAAGATTGGGCCACTTCCAGTTTTAAAAATTCCGCGGTTTTACTACGGTACTTCAACCCTGCCGGTGCACATTCCAGCGGGTCCATCGGCGAAGATCCTAATGGTATCCCAAACAACTTAATGCCTTTTATTTCGCAAGTGGCGGTAGGTAAAAGGGATCAGTTAAATGTGTTTGGCGGTGATTATGACACGCGCGATGGAACGGGTCTGAGAGACTACATACACGTATCCGACTTGGCGAGCGCTCACATGGCAGCTGTGAATTATTCCGCAGCGCATACTGGCGTTGAAGCATTTAATATCGGAACAGGAAAAGGTGCAACGGTATTGGAGGTTGTAAAAGCTTTTGAAGAAGCCTCCGCGCTACGCATTCCATATGTGATTTCACCACGAAGGTCAGGTGATATAGCTGCGTCGGTTGCCGACCCTAAAAAAGCCCAAGAACTACTTGGATGGAAAGCAAAGCTCACTCTAAATAACATGTGTCAAAGCGCGTGGAAATGGCAGTCTCAAAACCTCGAGGGGTATGGTAATCCCCCCGAAAATTAATAGCGTTTGAAAGTAGAATTTTCTTTACCGTAACGGACGAGGAGATTCTGATGAAACAGTCCAAATATAGCGACGCTCAAATCATGAGCATATTGAAACAAGCCGAAGGTGGGGTTCCTGTTACTGAACTTTGCCGCGAGCATGGCATGAGCAATGCCAGCTTTTACAAATGGCGGTCCAAATTCGGCGGGATGGATGCGTCGCTGATCTCGCGCATGAAGGTGCTGGAAGAGGAAAACAAACGCCTCAAAAAAATGTATGCCGAGAAGAGCATGCAGGCTGATTTATTGAAGGAAGCACTTGGAAAAAAGTGGTGAGGCCATCCCAGCGTAAGGAGATGGCCCAGTGGGCAAGTATTGCATCGAAAGGTCAGCATTCGACTGTCCTGTCGGACCTTCGGCATCAGTGAGACTTGCTATCGATATCAGCCTAAACTCAGCGACGAAAACGAACGGATCGCGGATCATCTGCTGGCCCTGACAAAGGCTAAGAAGATGTGGGGCTTTGGGTTGTGCTATCTGTATTTGCGCAACGTCAAAGGCTTTGGCTGGAACCATAAGCGCGTTTATCGGATTTATCGTGAACTGGAGCTGAACATGCGGATTAAGCCCCGTAAGCGCCTGCAAAGGGAAAGGCCGGAACCACTGGCCGTGCCTGAAGCGCCCAACGAGGTCTGGTCTATGGACTTCATGGCGGATCAGCTTGCGGATGGTCGATCTTTCCGGACATTGAACATTCTGGATGATTTTAACCGTGAAGGTTTAGCCATCGAGGTGGACTTCTCACTCCCCGCTGAACGCGTTGTCAGGACCTTGAACCAGATAATAAGCTGGCGGGGGAAACCTCAGGCTATACGTGTGGACAACGGCCCTGAATACATCAGCGGCACCTTGCAAAACTGGGCTGAGAAGGCTGGCATTGCGTTGATGTATATCCAACCGGGCAACCCGCAGCAAAACGCCTATAT
>JAPYON010000210.1 GCA_029938175.1 Paracoccaceae bacterium
GTTCGCAACAGCCTCTAACGCTGCCAATGCGATGGCCGGCGCGGTATTGCGTCCCGCAGGTTCCAGAAGGATCAGCGCCTTGTCTTGCCCGATTTGTCGCATCTGCTCAGCTGCCAGAAAACGCGTCTCCTCGTTGCAGATCACAAAAGGGGAGGCGCAAGGCAGGGCGCCAATGCGTGCAACTGTCGACTGCAGCATGGTCGTCGTACCATCAAGCGCCAGATACTGCTTGGCATAATGCTTACGCGACAGCGGCCACAGCCGTGTGCCGAACCCGCCGGCAAGGATGACGGGCAAGAAGCGGGGCGTAGTATCAGATGCTGACTTAGACATGTTTCTATCTCCTGAATTCGTCTTGATTGGCCACAAACCAATCATAGGAAGACTGAAGGCCCTCGCGCAGGCCGATCGCGGGCCACCAGCCGAAGGCGTTCAGCTTGGAGGTATCCATCAACTTGCGCGGCGCGCCATCGGGTTTGGCATGGTCAAACACCAGTTTGCCTGTGAACCCTGTCACAGCAGCAATGGTTTCAGCCAGGTCGCAGATTGTGCAATCCACCCCGGTGCCCACGTTGATGTGGGACAGCATCGAGTTGGTCTGTGCGCCGTAAGCCTCGCGGCTGAGGTCCATCACAAACACACTGGCCGCGGACATGTCATCTACATGCAGGAACTCGCGCATTGGCGTGCCGCTGCCCCAAATCGTGATTTCATCCGCATTTTGCGCCACTGCCTCGTGGAACCGCCGTAACAGCGCCGGGATCACATGGGAGTTTTCCGGATGGAAGTTGTCGTGGGCGCCATAGAGATTGGTCGGCATCACCGAGCGGTAGTCACGGCCATATTGCCGGTTATAGCTTTCGCACATCTTGATGCCTGCGATTTTAGCGATAGCATAGGGCTCGTTGGTTAGCTCAAGGACGCCGGTCAAAAGCGCATCCTCGCGCATCGGCTGTGGGGCCAGTTTCGGGTAGATGCAACTCGATCCCAGAAATAGCAACTTTTGCACATCGGCCAGGTGCGCTGCGTGGATAATATTTGCCTCGATCATCAAGTTTTCATAAATGAATTCGGCGGGAAAATTGTTGTTGGCCTGAATGCCGCCAACTTTCGCCGCCGCCAGATACACCTGATCAACATCTGTATCTCGGAAAA
>JAPYON010000211.1 GCA_029938175.1 Paracoccaceae bacterium
ATGCTGAGGCCCTTCAGGCTATCGACCGGATAAGGCCGATATTCAAGACGGACCCCGTCGAGGTTATTATCCTGTCCGAGACCTGTCTGGACGTGACTGTCGATGCCGTTTGCACCTGGGCCGAACTGAGGGAAGGCGGGGACCGGATCACCCGAACAATCTCGCAAGCGGGCTTTATTCCCCTCAATGGTCGGGAGGCTGTCCGCATGTTCCCCGAGATGTGGAAACACCGCAGCACCGCAGACCGCGACCTTTCTAACCTTAAAAATATGGTCAATGAGGCCCTTCAGGATACATCGCAACAAATGGCGCAAAATGCTAATAGTATATCTATTAGCAAAATGCGCCACTTATCGGGGGCGAGCTTGTTCGAGTATCAAACTGCGCCGAAAGAGGGCCGCCGGAAAGGGAATCGGATGCGCGCCCTGGTCTGGGGGCCGCTGTCGGAAGCTCGCGCCAAGGTCGAGGCCGTTGCTGGTGCGCTGGCCACCTTCGAGATAGTGCCGGAATGGGAAGCTGTCGCGGATGCGCTGGACGCCGCCGAGGAGCGCGAGACGCCAGAAGCGCCAGGACTTTAACGGATGCTACAGGAAGTACTTCGCAGCAATATCATCCTCAGGTGTCAACCTGCCCCCAGGCATAATAGCCTCCCGAGCGGAGGGTGTTAGACCAAAGTCGCCCAGAGACGACTGCAGGCGTCGCCACGCATCGGCCCTTTGCGCTACCGCCGGGTGAGCACGTATCATCTCTTTACCTGTTTCTGTTTCCTGTCGGTATGTAGCTCCCTCAGCCTGAACAACGTCAGACGCCTCCTGCCAGTCACTGAAGGCCTCACACAGCATTCCTAGGGCAAGGGTGTCAGAATTGGTTAGGACACCTACACCGTGCAGCATCTCGGCTAGGCCACCCCAAGCCTCCCGCGCTCGCCTTGTCAGAAAGGCAGGAGCTTCAGGCACAGCAAACTCTCCCGGATCGTCTGGAAAATTGTTTACGCCACCTTGTCCAGTAATTGCAGCAATACTAGCAGGGGTTCGTTTTCTGGGCATCGGGGTTTTCCTTTACGAAACGACTTTGCGCGAATTTAGGATTGGTCGCGGGTATGCGAAAACATCGTTCTAGGGATTTGCATACCCCCTCCATTCACTGCC
>JAPYON010000094.1 GCA_029938175.1 Paracoccaceae bacterium
ACGCTGCCCCTGTGGGATATCCCTCAAAATGCCGCCCTGCAACTTATCAATGTCTCGGAAAACGAAACCTATCTGGTAGAAGCCCCCGATTATAAGGTGATTCTGCGCCTGCACCGCATCGGTTACCACTCCAAATGCGCCATTGAGTCCGAGCTAGCATGGTCCTCTGCTCTCACCCGCGACACGGGCATCGAAGCGCCGCGTGCCATCGCAGGCCGGAACGCAGCGTTGGTACAAACGATAACGCCCGACGGCCTGCCACCGCAACATGCGGTGCTGTTCGAATTCATCGAAGGCACGCATCCAGACGAGTCTCAAGACCTTGCCCCCGCCTTTCACAACCTCGGCCTGATCGCCGCACAAACTCACCTGCACAGCATCACATGGCAGCGCCCAGCATCGTTTGAGCGTCTGGCATGGGACCGTGACGCCGTATTTGGACAGACCCCTACATGGAGCGACTGGCGCGATGCCCCGCACGTCTCAACCGACATCCGTCGTGTCCTTGAACGGGCCCAACGCACCGTGACCCACCGCCTGAACGCCTATGGCCAAGATGCAGGGTGCTACGGCTTGATCCATGCAGATATGCGCCTCGCAAACCTTCTGCTGCTGGGCGACAACACCTGCCTGATCGACTTTGACGACTGTGGCTTCGGCTGGTTCATGTATGACTTTGCTGCTGCCATCAGCTTCATCGAAGACAGCTCCCAAATTCCAGCACTACGGACCGCATGGCTGGCAGGATATCGCTCGATCCGCACCTTAACCGCTGAGGATGAACAGATTATCGATACCCTGATAATCCTGCGCCGAATGGCGCTGCTGGCATGGATTGGCAGCCATATGGAGGCAACGGAAGCCCAAGCCCTCGCGCCGGATTTCGCGAAGGTAACTGCGCAACTCGCCACAAAATATTTGGCCGCAACCTAAGGCTACACCCGCCGACTTAACGCTTCCTTAACCAATTTCACGTATAACGATTCATACTGAGCGAAGCGGGGTTAAAACTCCACTGGTTTATCGCGCTATAGCATTTGAATTAATCGCTGCATATTTTTCGCAGCAAATCATTAAACTACAGACCCATTCGTTGCGCAGCCTGACAAGCGGTGACTACAGGCAACAAGGCTTGGGAATGGCACAACATAATCTAGCGCGGTAGACCTGACTTCGGTCACCACAGGGAGATCTTTAAACCGGAAAACCAGAAATCACGGCCAAAAGGCCTCTCCGAGATGTAAAAGACACACAGACGCGGTGAAAGCCGGACGTCTCTTTTTTATGCCCAAAACTCTGGGGTGACCCGCCCTATCCGACATCCTTTACCATCGAATAATCCGTCACCCGATACCCGACCTTGGCATACAAATCCCGCGCACCTTCGTTTTCCCAAACACATGCAGCGCGATCTTGCTAGCCCCAAGCACCTTCACCTCGGCCTCAAGCAAGCCCATCGCCACGGAGCCAATCCCTTGGCGGCGATACTCCGGCACGACTTCCAAATCATACACAAACGCCGAGATCACGCCCCATTCCGACTTAATAGAAAACCAAAGCCAGCCACAAACAGCACCATCCTGCAAAATCATGAAGAAATAGATATCCGCCGTGGTAAATCCGTCCAACAACAATTGCGAGAACGACTCTTTCGGCAAAACCAAAGCCTCGGCCTTATCAATGCCCAACGCTTTCATCTTGTCTTTGGCGTATTCGTCAATCGAATAGGCCATCCATACCACAAATTCCGCCTAGGCTATCTTCCTCAGCGAAACCGTATTCATCTCTTATTGCCGCCTTTGATTCCCGCGCGCTTCTTACCGCGCAACGAAATTCCTGGACTGGCCGAGCCAGGCCGGACCTGACGAACCCGTGGAGCCTTGGGTTTTGTCGTTGCCACCTTATACTCTACCTCGGCGGTGCGTTCGATGCCCAACTGGTCACGCAAAACTTTCGGTCGGATTTCTTCGACTTCGCTTAGCTTCATTTCACCCAACTGGAACGGCCCGTAAGACACTCGAATCAGGCGGTTCACCGTCATGTTTATGCTTTCAATTGCGCGCCGGATCTCGCGGTTCTTGCCTTCTCGCAGGCCAATCGTCAGCCACGCGTTCGCACCTTGCTGGCGATCAAGAACCACCTGCATCGGCAGAAAACGCTCGCCTTCAACCGTGATACCTTTGCGCAACGGGGCAAGTGTTTCGTCTGTAGGATATCCGTTCACCCGCACCCGATATTTGCGAACCCAACCTGTCGAGGGCAGCTCCAGCTTGCGCTTCAGCTCTCCGTCGTTGGTCAACAGCAGCAACCCTTCCGAGTTCAAATCCAGCCGTCCGATCGTCATCACTCGTGGCAAATCCGATGGCAGACGGTCAAAGATCGTCTCGCGACCTTTTTCGTCCTTGTTCGTCGAAACCAAACCTTTTGGTTTGTAGTATTTCCACAATCGCGCTGGTTCAGCCGCCGCTACGGGCTTGTTGTCCACAAGAATCCGGTCAGCGGGCACAACATTAAACGCCGGCGACTCCAGCACCTTGCCATTAACACTTACGCGTCCAGCCTCAATCATACGTTCCACTTCACGACGCGAGGCAACCCCGGCGCGCGAAAGACGTTTGGCGATACGCTCGCCTTCATGTTTCTTTTCTGTCATAGGTCGGGGCATATAGATGCAACACGCATTTGCCTAGGGGCGAAACGAGATAATGAGCGAATTCACCACATACATGGACCAAGCTATGGATCAGGCCCGCATGGCCGCCGATCGTGGTGAAACCCCAGTGGGCGCCGTGATTGTGGGTGCAGATGGCAAAGTTCTAGCCAAAAACGGCAACCGCACTCGCGAACTATCCGACCCGACCGCCCACGCCGAAATCATGACAATCCGTGAAGTTTGCGCCTCACTCGGTTCGGAACGCCTGCCCGGTCTGGACCTATACGTGACGTTGGAACCCTGCCCCATGTGCGCCATGGCGATTTCGTCGGCGCGCATCCGGCGCGTGTACTACGGCGCATCCGATCCAAAGTCCGGCGGTATCGAGCAAGGCCCGCGTATCTTCAGCCATAAACAATGCCACCATAAACCCGAGGTCTACGGTGGCATAAACGAGGCCGAATCCGGCGAATTACTGCGCGATTTTTTCGAAACGCGCCGCTAGGCGTCTCAGCCGCCCATCGACATCATTTCCGCAACCTCAACAGGTCCCATATCCAGATATGGACACCCCTTCGATATCTCGACGCCTCATCAAGGTCAGCCGCCTCGACAATCGTATTGCCATTCAGGCCAGAGTCCGTTTCCGAAACCCCTTCCGAACTAATAATCATGGATTTGCCCATTGGCGTGCCGGGATTCACCATTTTATCGCCCAATTCCTTGATCCACCCGCTGCGTGGTCAACGTAGCCATCAGCGCACCTCGCGTTTCAAGGCGCTGGTCAGACGATCAAAGCTGCCATCCCAGAACTGACGATAGATCATCGACCAGTCGTTGATAGCTTTGACGGCCTCGGGGCACACCGAATACATCCGCCGTTTCTTGTCGACGCGCTGGCTAATAATTCCGGCCTCCAACAATACTTTGAAATGGCGTGACAACGCGGGTGGTGATATTTCCTCGACGTCTTGCAACTCTCCTGCGGCCAGTTCTCCTTCTTGAATAAGACGTTCGACAATTGCGAAGCGCGTTGAATTGCCTAGTGCGGCGAAAGAGGTGGTCAGGTCTGGCATAAATTTCTTATTTCGTATAATTGTTAATTAACATAAATAAAATTTATACTCGTCAACATAGACGTTGCACCCTCGCACCACGCGTGATGAATATACCGGATGTCCAAAATCATCCTTTTCAACAAACCCTTCAACGTGTTGTCACAGTTTACCGACAAAGGCACCGAGGGTTCCAGCCGCCAGATTTTATCGGATTTCATCGACGTGCCCAATGTGTACGCGGCAGGGCGTCTTGATAAGGACAGCGAGGGGTTGTTGGTTCTAACAGATGATGGTCGTTTGCAGCACCGTATCAGCGATCCCAAACACAAGACCGCGAAAACCTATTGGGTACAGGTCGAGGGCATCCCCGATCCAGCGGCATTAACCGCCCTGCAAAAAGGCGTAAAATTAAAGGACGGCATGACCGCTCCCGCGAAAATTCGCGCCATGGATGAACCCGCCACCTTGTGGCCCCGCACTCCGCCCGTCCGGTTCCGCAAGACTGTCGCCAATAGTTGGCTAGAAATTACCATAACCGAGGGCCGTAATCGACAAGTCCGCCGCATGACCGCCGCTGTGGGCCATCCGACGCTAAGGCTTATCCGATACCGTGTCGGCGGCTGGACTATCGACGGAATTGCCAACGGGAAATGGGAAACAGCGTAAGCGTCCACTACAACGTGATCGCCTCCATCACCTCTGGCTCAATCACGTTAACCCCGTCCAGTTCCGCAATCATAACCTCGGCGCTTTGTTCCAACAACGGAAACGTCCGATAATGGCACGGGATCACCGCCTCGAACTCAAAAAACCGTTTCGCCGCAAAAGCCGCCCGTTTCATATCCATCGTGAAATGCCCGCCCGCGCACATGATACCGATTTCCGGCGCGTGTAACTCCTGCATCAACTGCATATCCATGCAAACGTCCGTATCGCCCGAGAAATAAATCGTCTTCCCCTCGCCCGAAATCATAAACCCCGCCTCGTGCCCCGCATACTTCGGCCCGTCGTCCGATGCTATCGACGAACTATGCACCGCGTTAACCATAGTCACCGCCACATCGCCCAGCTTAACCGTGCCACCCTTATTAAACCCGATCACGTCGATCCCGTGTGCGCCCTCCCACCAAGACATCAGGTCGTAAATCCCAACCACTGGAATAGACAACCGTATGGACAGGGCCACCGCATCGCCAGAATGATCGCCGTGCCCATGGCTAACCAGAATATGCGTCGCCCCTTCAACCGCCTTGTCATGTAGCAACTCCGGCAACATCGGATTATCCGTTAACCAGGGATCAACTAGTAAAACCTGATTACCGATTTCAATACGAAAGCTGGAATGACCGAGCCAGATGATGTTCATACGCCTTCTCCTGTTGATTTCCCCGTTACGATAACGCGGAATCGTGACCATGCAAGTGCCGCAACGCTTGCGCCCAACGCCCCGTCCCGCTAAACCGCATTTCAAAGTTATACCGTCAGGAATGGACCCCATGTCGATTGATAAAGAAACCGCGCGAAAAGTGGCGCATCTTGCCCGCATCGAAGTCGCTGAAGAAGCCCTCGAACCTCTCGCCGGTGCGCTCTCCAACATCCTTGATTTCATGGAGCAGTTAAACGAAGTCGATATTGAAGACGTCGAGCCTATGACCTCGGTCACCCCCATGGACCTGAAGAAGCGCGCAGACGTGGTAACTGACGGTGGCTATCCTGAACGCATTATGGCCAACGCACCTGACACCCGCGAAGGTTTCTTCGCTGTTCCCAAAGTGGTGGAGTAAGCCATGACCGACCTATCCAAAATCACTATTGCCAGTGCCCGGGACGCGATGCGCGCAGGCGCGTTAACTTCGGTCGAACTGACGCAAAGTTATCTGGACGCGATTAACGCGGCTGATACGCTGAATGCGTTTTCCACCAAAACGCCCGAGAAAGCTCTGAAACAAGCCGCCGCCGCCGATGTTCGCATTCAGGCCGGCGATGCGCCGGACATGTGCGGGATTCCGCTTGGGATCAAAGACCTGTTCTGCACCGAAGATATCCAGACACAGGCCGGCAGTCATATCCTTGACGGCTTCAAGCCTAAGTATGAATCCACAATTACAGCCCAGCTTTGGGACGCGGGTTCGGTAATGCTCGGCAAGTTGAACATGGACGAGTTCGCGATGGGGTCCTCGAACGAGACATCCTATTACGGCCCGGTCACCAGCCCGTGGCGTCGTGGTAACGAAGATACAGCCCTGACACCGGGGGGTTCGTCGGGCGGATC
>JAPYON010000095.1 GCA_029938175.1 Paracoccaceae bacterium
CGATAATACCGACATCGGTATCGTCAAGAAACGGGAAGAACAGGCCCATCGCGTTCGATCCACCACCAATGGCGGCTATCAACGTGTCGGGAAGACGACCCTCGGCCTTAAGAATTTGCTCACGGGCCTCTTTGCCAATGATCGACTGGAAATCACGAACCATAGCTGGATAAGGATGTGGGCCAGCGACCGTACCGATGCAATAGAACGTGTCATGCACGTTGGTCACCCAGTCGCGCATGGCTTCGTTCATCGCATCTTTCAACGTACCACGACCCGATGTGACCGACACAATTTCAGCCCCCAACAATTTCATGCGAAACACGTTCGGCGATTGGCGAGCAACATCGGTCGCCCCCATAAACACCACGCATTTCAGTCCGAACTTAGCGCAAACAGTCGCCGTAGCGACACCGTGCTGCCCCGCACCAGTTTCCGCGATAACCCGCGTTTTGCCCATACGACGCGCCAGCAATATCTGGCCCAACACGTTGTTGATCTTATGCGCACCGGTGTGGTTCAGCTCGTCCCGCTTCAGGTAAATCTTCGCGCCGCCAAGATGCTTTGTCAGGCCTTCTGCGAAATACAGCGGGCTTGGACGGCCAACGTAATGCTCCCAAAGATCATCCATCTCTACCCAAAAAGAGTCATCGGTTTTAGCGTTCTCAAACTCTGCCTCAAGATCAAGGATCAGTGGCATCAAGGTTTCAGCCACAAAACGCCCACCGTAATCGCCGAAACGGCCCTGCTCGTCTGGGCCTGCTTTGTAGGTGTTCACTTTATCCGAGGCCATCGTTCCGCTCCTTTAGCGGCTTTCACAAAAGCCGCGATCTTGTCCAAATCTTTCACCCCCGGGGCACTCTCAACACCCGATGCAACATCTACCATTGGCGCGCCAGTTAGCCGAGCCGCTTCTGCGACATTTTCCGGTGTCAAACCACCTGCTAACATCCAAGGAACTGTCCATTCCAGATCAGCGATCAGCCGCCAGTCGAATGTAACGGCATTGCCGCCGGGCAACGCGCTACCCTTAGGAGGTTTGGCATCGACAAGCAACATATCTGCTACCTCTGAATAGGTATCAATTGCCGCAATGTCCGACTTCTCCGCAATCCCCAGAACTTTAATAACCGGGATACCAAATTTCAATTTGATTTCGTGCACACGCTCCGGGCTTTCGGATCCGTGTAACTGTAAAATATCTACCGAAAATGCTGCCGTTATTTCACGGAGCATTTCATCGTCAGAGTTTACCGTCAGCGCAACGTTTTTTACTCGCTCCGGCACAAGCTCCACCAACTCCGCCGCCCGCGCACTGCCAACAAAACGCGGGGATTTTAGGAAAAAGTTAAAGCCGATATAAGAAGCACCTGCCTGAACTGCTGCCTCAACACTTTCAGGAGTCGTTAATCCGCAGATTTTGACCTGCATCAGTTCAACAGCGCAAGGACATCATCCTCGTCCTTACCGGTCTCTTTTTTCAGTGCGTCCACCTCACGGGACAATACTTCGACCTCGCGCTTTCTGGTGGCTGCTTCGCGGCGCTGTTTGTATTCGCGGAAATATTCCAGCACATATCCGATAAGAAGACCCGCCAGAATCGATAGCATAATCACAACGAACAAAGGCAGTCGGATCGAAACGGGAAAAAAGCTGTTCAATTGTTCGGGCAAAACAGAAAGGGTCACAACCTCGCTGTTCGCAAGAGCAACCATGACCAGCACTATCAGCAAAACAACGTAAAAGCTGTAGCGAAGGTATCGCATAATATTTCCTTTAGACGTTATCTGCCGTTCAGACGATCGCGCAGCCGTTTGCCTGTTTTGAAAAACGGCACATGCTTCTCATCGACCGACACAGATTCACCGGTGCGCGGGTTGCGACCCATGCGCGCCTCGCGCTTTTTGACCGAAAATGCTCCAAAGCCGCGCAACTCTACACGGTTTCCCGAGGCCATTGCCTCGATAATCTCGTTAAAGACCGTCCCAACGATGCGTTCTACATCGCGTTGATACAAATGTGGGTTTTCGTTTGTAATTTTTTGAACAAGTTCTGATTTTATCATTTTAAGTATCCCTCTTCCAAATTCCCTTGGCCCCACCAGCGGGCACATTCAAGCGTACTGTTTACTAACACAAATTCTGTGGATCATTCTGGCAGGGTTTATCATTTTTGGAAAGTCGGCCAGCACAATTAGCTGCCAAATATCACGGCGAATGGTAAAAAATGCATAACTTGGTGCAGTAAATGTAGTCAGACAAACCAATTAACATGAATTTGCATTGGTTCGGACCGGCACCGATCCCTAATGATTCGGTCAAATGCTATCTAGAAACGAAATGGGGCGATACCATTTCGGTACCACCCCAAATATAATCCAGTCACTAAGGTTTAGACGATTACTCGTCGCCACCTTTCAGCGCTGCGCCAAGAATATCACCAAGCGATGCGCCGGAATCAGAAGAACCATACTGTTCGACGGCTTCTTTCTCTTCAGCAATCTCGCGGGCTTTGATCGAAAGACCGAGGCGGCGGTTCGCACGGTCGATATTGGTTACACGCGCGTCGGTCTTGTCACCAACCGAGAAACGCTCTGGGCGCTGCTCTGCACGGTCACGCGACAAATCGGAGCGACGAATGAAGGCTTTCATGCCATCATGTTCAACTTCGATGCCGCCGTCCTCGATGGAAGTGACAGTAACCGTAACAACTGCGCCACGTTTAATGCCATCAGTTGCGCCAACGAACGGGTCACCGTCCAGCGATTTGATCGAAAGCGAGATACGCTCCTTGTCGATATCAATGTCAGTAACAACGGCTTTAACCACGTCACCTTTGTTATAGTCCTGAATTGCATCTTCGCCAGAACGATTCCAGTCGATATCGGACAAGTGAACCATGCCGTCAATGTCGCCATCGAGACCAACAAACAGACCGAATTCGGTGATATTTTTGATTTCGCCTTCAACTTCTGTGCCAGCAGGGAATGCAGCTGCGAAGTTATCCCAAGGATTGCCCTGAGTTTGCTTCAGGCCGAGGGACACGCGACGGCGCGAGCTGTCGATTTCCAGAACCATGACTTCAACTTCTTGCGAAGTAGAAACGATTTTGCCTGGGTGAATATTTTTCTTGGTCCAAGACATTTCGGAAACGTGAACCAGACCCTCAACGCCAGCTTCAAGCTCTACAAACGCACCGTAGTCGGTGATGTTTGTAACGCGGCCAGTGTGGATGGATTGCAGCGGGTAACGTGCTTCAACATCGGCCCAAGGATCGTCTTGCAGCTGTTTCACGCCAAGGCTGATACGCTGTGTTTCCTTGTTAATTTTGACAACCTGAACTTTAACAGTTCCGCCAATTTCAAGAATTTCGGACGGGTGGTTAACTCGACGCCAAGCCATGTCAGTGACGTGCAACAGACCGTCAACACCGCCAAGATCAACGAATGCACCGTAATCAGTGATGTTTTTAACAACACCCTCAACAACGTCACCTTCAGCCAATTTAGCGATAATTTCGGAACGCTGCTCGGCACGCGACTCTTCAAGGATTGCGCGGCGCGAAACAACGATGTTGCCGCGACGACGGTCCATTTTCAAAATCTGGAACGGCTGCGCGATGTTCATCAATGCTGTTGCGTCGCGAACTGGGCGAACGTCAACCTGGCTGCCCGGCAAGAACGCAACAGCGCCGCCAAGATCAACCGTAAAGCCGCCTTTAACGCGACCGAAGATAGCACCTTCGACCTGTTCTTCGTCTTCAGCGGCTTTTTCCAAACGGTCCCAAGCTTCTTCGCGACGGGCTTTTTCACGGCTAATGATAGCCTCGCCACGTGCGTTTTCTACGCGATCAAGGAAAACCTCAACGACATCGCCAACGGCGACTTCTGCGGGCTGACCTGGCATAGCGAATTCTTTCAGCTCGATACGGCCTTCCATTTTATAGCCGATATCGATGATGGCCTGACCTGCTTCAATAGCAATTACAGTACCTTTAACAACGGAACCCTCATCAGGGGTTTCCAGCTCGAAGCTCTCGTTCAAAAGGGCTTCAAAATCTTCCATGGATACGGAAGCTGACATATGATGTCTCCTAACAGTGTTTTTTACGGGCCGTGCGGTTGGTTCCGCCGGTCTTTCGGTTAATGGGTCTGAGGCTGTGGTTATGAAACGTCACAAAGGCCGGAAACTTCCCATCCTTATTCGAATCGTTTGTGTAGTAGCGCCATAGCCTCGGCAACGGCTGCATATAGCCAATTTCACAGTATCTAGCAAGGGCACATCATACGCCAACTTCACGCCTGCTTTTTTTACCACAATAAATACCGCATCGCTGTTTTCCGGCGCCCACTGATGGTCGATCGCAAACCCGATATCGGTCAGACTCTGCACAAGCCCTTCAATACTGAAATAACGTACGGTCGGAAACAGGCCGGGGTTTTCACTCAATATCAAACCCACCCTTAGAGGCGACCAGCGGGTGTTCATACAAGCCGTGCTCGACACGAAATATCTACCGAGATTAAGCATGTCATAAACCTTGGCAATGACCGTTTCTTTGTCATCCAGAAGGTGCAGGATAGCGTGACCCATAATAACGTCATATTTAGCCGTTTTCCGAAAACTTTTCGATATCATCACACGCCAGCGTTAAATTCGAGACGTTGGCCGCCTTTACCTTTACCTCCGCCAATTCCAGCGTCTTTATGGATACGTCGATTGCGTGAATGTGCTTCACAAACGGCGCGTGAGGAACAGCGGTCGTACCTGTGCCGCACCCAAATTTCAGCACCTCGGACTCCGGCGCGAAATACGTATGGGTGATTTCCAACTTTTTGATAAACTGCCTCGCCCTAAACTGGGGACTTTGCATATCTATTGGCGAACCGATTCCAGAGTTTATCAGGTTTATACATGGGGTATAATTGGAATAAACGTCGTCCTATTTCAAGTATTGGTGATCTGGTGACTACTTCAGACAAGATCGAACAGCCGTAATTGCCTGCAGAACAGCCTCACCGATGGACAATTTCGAAGTGTCTAATAACAACGCATCATCCGCAGCCCTCATAGGGGAAACGTCCCGCGCAGCGTCACGATCATCCCGTACGCGAATGTCATTCAACACCTGTGTTACCGTCAGGTCCGGCTTAGCTTGAACCAATTCTTTATAACGCCGCTCGGCCCTAATTTCATTGCTGGCCGTGACGTAGATTTTTACCTCGGCTTCAGGGCAGATAACCGTGCCGATATCACGCCCATCCAACACCGCACCGCCGTCCCGTCGCGCATAGTTCTGCTGAAACTCCAGCAACGCCGCACGTACTTCTGGCATAGCCGCAACCTTGCTGGCCGCTTGCCCCGCCAGGGCGGTTCGCAGATCGTTCCGATCCAGATCCGTTTGCAACAGATTGGCCGCCAGCCCCTCGGCATTCGCTGGGTCAATAACCCCGCGCCCATCCTCCAATGCCTTCACACCAGTCGCACGATATAGCAATCCGGAGTCAAGATACGCAAACCCGAACTCCTCCGCGACCGCCCTGCTGATCGTGCCTTTGCCTGCTGCCGCCGGACCATCTATAGCTACCGTGAATTTCATTTCGCCATCGTCGTTATGTTTGGGTCATCTTTCTGCGCTTGCGGCAACCCATCCGTTATCTCGTAATAATCGCCCTTGTCCGCGACATATATGTGCCCTGTGGTCTTCTGGCCCGTCTCCCCGTCCAACGTACCCGCAAAAATCGAAAGGTTATCGCCCGCGCCGTCCCAAAATAGGTTTGATCCGCAGGCCGCACAAAACCCGCGCCGCGCCGTATCCGAGGACTGATACCAAGTCACCTCACCGCTAATTCTGATCTGGTCCCGCGCTGCCGAGGTTGCAGCTACG
>JAPYON010000096.1 GCA_029938175.1 Paracoccaceae bacterium
GCACATTTGTGGTTAACGGCACCGAGCGTGTTATCGTATCGCAGATGCACCGCTCCCCTGGTGTTTTCTTTGACCACGACAAGGGTAAAACCCACTCCTCGGGTAAACTGCTGTTTACCTCGCGGATCATCCCTTACCGCGGTAGCTGGTTGGACTTCGAGTTCGACGCTAAAGATATCATTTACGCACGGATCGACCGCCGCCGCAAACTGCCTGTAACCACGCTGCTTTATGCGCTGGGCTTGGATCAAGAAGGTATTTGTGACGCATATTACAACACCGTAAGCTTTAAGCAGAACAAAAAGAAAAAAGCCTGGTCCACTGCGTTCTTCCCGGAGCGCATCAAAGGTACGAAGCCGCTTTTCGATGTTGTTGACGCTAAAACGGGCGAAGTCATTGCAGAAGCCGGCAAGAAAGTTACGCCGCGCTCGGTTAAGAAACTGATTGACGAGGGCAAAGTTAAGAACGTCCTTGTTCCGTTCGATCAGATCATTGGCCGTTTTGCAGCTAAAGACATCATCAACGAGAAAACTGGCGAGATCTGGGTCGAAGCCGGTGACGAGTTGACATGGGAAATTGACGCGAAGACCGAAGAAGTTTCCGGTACGCTGAAAACTTTGCTCGACAATGGTATGACCAATATCCCAACGCTGGACATCGATAACATCAATGTTGGTGGGTACATCCGCAATACAATGGCGATTGATAAAAACATGAACCGCGATTCCGCGCTCATGGATATCTATCGTGTGATGCGCCCGGGCGAGCCACCGACCGTTGAGGCCTCGGCAGCAATGTTCGAAAGCATGTTCTTCAACAATGACCGTTACGACCTGTCGGCCGTTGGTCGTGTGAAAATGAACATGCGTCTTGATCTGGATGCGCCTGATACGCTTCGAATTCTGCGTAAAGAAGACATCATCGCAGTTGTTAAAGCGTTGGCAGATCTTCGTGACGGCAAAGGCGGCGTGGACGACATCGACCACCTTGGTAACCGTCGTGTGCGTTCCGTTGGCGAGCTGATGGAAAACCAGTACCGCGTTGGCCTGCTTCGTATGGAGCGCGCCATCAAGGAACGTATGTCCTCGGTCGAGATCGATACGATCATGCCTCAGGATTTGATCAATGCGAAACCAGCGGCTGCGGCCGTTCGTGAATTCTTCGGCTCAAGCCAGCTTTCGCAGTTTATGGACCAAAACAACCCGTTATCAGAAGTTACCCACAAACGCCGCCTTTCAGCGCTTGGGCCTGGTGGTCTGACGCGTGAACGTGCGGGCTTTGAGGTTCGTGACGTTCACGCAACGCATTACGGTCGTATGTGCCCGATTGAAACGCCGGAGGGGCCGAACATTGGTCTAATCAACTCGCTGGCTTCTTTCGCTAAGGTTAACAAATACGGTTTCATCGAAACGCCTTATCGCAAGGTTGTTAACGGTCAGGTTACGGACGAAGTTCATTATATGTCCGCTACTGAGGAAATGCGTCACACGGTTGCTCAGGCAAACGCGCATATCGACGAAAAAGGCAAGTTCGTTAACGATCTTGTTTCGACACGTGCTTCGGGTGACTATACTCTTAGCCCCGTTGAAAACGTCGATCTTATGGATGTTTCCCCGCGCCAGCTGGTGTCGGTCGCGGCTTCCTTGATCCCGTTCCTTGAGAACGACGATGCTAACCGGGCCTTGATGGGCTCGAACATGATGCGTCAGGCTGTGCCTTTGGTTAAAGCCGAGGCTCCGCTTGTTGGTACCGGTATCGAAGAAATAGTTGCACGGGATTCCGGTGCTGCGATTACTGCGTTCCGTGGTGGTGTCATCGACCAAGTTGACGCGATGCGTATCGTTATTAAAGCTACCGAAGACATGGATCCGGGCGATCCGGGCGTGGACATCTATCGTCTGCGTAAATTCCAGCGCTCGAACCAGAACACCTGTATTAACCAGCGTCCGCTTGTCAAAGTGGGTGACCGCGTTAAGAAGGGCGAATTTATTGCTGACGGCCCCTCTACCGACATCGGTGAATTGGCTCTTGGTAAGAATGTGCTCGTCGCGTTTATGCCTTGGAACGGCTACAACTACGAGGATTCGATCCTGATCTCTGAACGTATAGTTAAGGATGACGTCTTCACCTCGATCCACATCGAGGAATTCGAAGTCGCCGCCCGTGATACGAAACTTGGGCCAGAGGAAATCACACGCGATATTCCAAATGTCGGCGAGGAAGCACTTCGCAACCTTGACGAAGCCGGTATTGTTTACATCGGTGCCGAAGTTGGCCCGGGAGATATTCTGGTTGGTAAAATCACGCCTAAGGGTGAAAGCCCGATGACACCGGAAGAAAAACTTCTGCGTGCGATCTTTGGCGAGAAAGCCTCCGATGTTCGTGACACATCCATGCGCCTGAAACCTGGTGACTTTGGTACAGTTGTAGAAGTTCGCGTATTCAATCGCCACGGTGTGGAGAAGGACGAACGTGCCCTCCAGATCGAACGCGAAGACGTTGAGCAACTAAGCCGCGACCGTGATGACGAGTTGGCGATCTATGATCGTAACATTTACAACCGGCTGAAAGCCCTGATCCTTGGCAAGAAGGCTGTTAAAGGCCCTAAAGGTGTGAAAGCCGGTTCGACCATTACGGAAGAATTGCTGGAAACCCTAAGCCGTGGTCAATGGTGGCAGCTTGCTTTGTCAGAAGACAAGGATGCGTCAGAAGTTGAAGCACTGAACGCTCAGTACGAAGTGCAGAAGGCTGCATTGCAGGCGCGTTTCGACGACAAGGTTGAGAAAATTCGCCGCGGCGATGATCTGATGCCTGGCGTGATGAAAATGGTCAAAGTGTTTATTGCTGTGAAGCGCAAGCTTCAACCTGGTGATAAAATGGCTGGTCGTCACGGCAACAAAGGTGTTATTTCGCGCGTTGTTCCTGAAGAGGATATGCCATTCTTAGCGGATGGCACGCCAGTTGACTTCTGTCTTAACCCGCTGGGTGTGCCTTCGCGTATGAATGTTGGTCAGATTCTGGAAACACACATGGGCTGGGCCGCGCGCGGTCTTGGTAAATCCATTGATCTTTCGTTGAAAGAATACCAGCGTTCTGGTGATCTGACGCCTGTTCAGGATGCTATGAAAGTGGCTTACGGTCCTGACCTCTACAACGAAGCTCTTGGCAAAATGCCACAGAACGAGCTTCTTGAGGCTGCAGGTAACGTCACCAACGGTGTGCCAATTGCAACGCCAGTGTTTGACGGCGCCAAAGAGGCAGACGTGAATGATGCACTGGTCCGCGCTGGTCTGGATACATCTGGTCAGTCCATCTTGTTTGATGGTCGTACAGGCGAGCAGTTTACGCGTCCTGTAACCGTCGGCATGAAGTATGTGCTGAAACTGCATCACCTTGTGGACGATAAAATTCACGCGCGTTCCACTGGTCCGTACTCGCTTGTTACTCAGCAACCTCTGGGTGGCAAGGCACAGTTCGGTGGCCAGCGCTTCGGCGAGATGGAGGTCTGGGCACTTGAAGCTTACGGCGCTGCATACACGTTGCAGGAGATGCTCACAGTCAAGTCGGATGATGTTGCAGGTCGTACAAAAGTGTACGAAAGCATCGTCAAAGGCGAAGACAATTTCGAAGCTGGCGTGCCAGAGTCGTTCAACGTATTGGTCAAGGAAATCCGCTCACTCGGTATGAATATCGAGTTGCTGGATTCGGAGGGTGAATAATGAACCAGGAAATCACAAACAACCCGTTTAATCCGGTAACGCCCGTAAAGACTTTTGACGAAATAAAAATTTCTTTGGCGTCGCCCGAGCGGATTCTGTCTTGGTCTTTCGGCGAGATTAAAAAACCGGAAACCATCAACTATCGCACGTTCAAACCAGAACGAGACGGTCTTTTCTGTGCGCGTATCTTTGGTCCGATAAAAGACTACGAATGTCTGTGCGGAAAATATAAACGCATGAAGTATCGCGGCGTTACCTGCGAGAAATGTGGTGTTGAGGTTACCCTCCAGAAAGTCCGCCGCGAGCGCATGGGTCACATCGACCTTGCCGCGCCTGTTGCGCACATCTGGTTCCTCAAATCGCTTCCATCCCGCATCGGCCTGATGCTGGACATGACTTTGCGCGATCTGGAACGCATCTTGTATTTTGAGCAGTATGTTGTCATTGAGCCGGGTCTGACAGACCTGAACCACGGTCAGCTTATGACTGAAGAAGAGTACATGGACGCGCAGGATCAGTTCGGGGATGACAGCTTTACCGCCGGTATCGGTGCGGAAGCCATTCGTGAAATGCTGGCAGCGATTGACCTTGATGCCGAAGCCGAACAGCTGCGTGCTGATCTGGCCGTAGCAACTGGTGAACTAAAACCAAAGAAAATCATCAAGCGTTTGAAGCTGGTTGAAAACTTCCGTGGTTCTGGTAACCGTCCTGAGTGGATGGTTCTGACAGTGATCCCTGTGATCCCACCAGAGCTTCGTCCACTGGTTCCACTAGATGGTGGTCGTTTTGCAACGTCGGATCTGAACGATCTGTACCGCCGCGTTATCAATCGTAACAACCGTCTTAAACGTCTGATCGAACTTCGTGCGCCGGATATCATCATCCGTAACGAAAAACGTATGCTTCAGGAATCCGTGGATGCGTTGTTCGACAACGGCCGTCGTGGTCGTGTAATCACTGGCGCTAACAAGCGCCCGCTGAAATCGCTATCCGACATGCTCAAAGGTAAACAGGGACGTTTCCGTCAGAACCTTCTGGGTAAACGCGTCGACTTCTCTGGCCGTTCGGTAATTGTGACCGGCCCTGAACTTAAACTGCATCAATGTGGTCTTCCCAAGAAGATGGCGTTGGAGCTATTCAAACCGTTCATCTACGGCCGTCTTGAAGCCAAAGGTCTGTCCACAACTGTGAAACAAGCCAAGAAACTGGTTGAAAAAGAACGTCCAGAAGTTTGGGATATCCTCGACGAAGTTATCCGCGAGCATCCGGTCATGCTGAACCGTGCACCAACACTGCACCGTCTTGGTATTCAGGCGTTTGAACCTGTTCTGATCGAGGGTAAAGCCATCCAGCTTCACCCGCTGGTTTGTTCCGCGTTCAACGCGGATTTCGACGGCGACCAAATGGCGGTCCACGTTCCGCTTTCATTGGAAGCGCAGCTTGAAACCCGTGTTTTGATGATGTCGACAAACAACGTTATGTCACCATCGAACGGCAAACCAATCATCGTTCCTTCGCAGGATATGATTTTGGGCCTCTACTACATTACGCTTGCGCGTAAAGGCATGACAGGCGAGGGCATGGCCTTCGCTTCGATGGAGGAGGTTGATCATGCGCTTGACAGCGGCGTTGTGCATCTGCATGCCAACATCACCGCACGGATCGAGCAAATAGACGCCGAGGGTAATTCCTATATGGAACGCGTAGAAACGACACCGGGTCGCTTGCGTCTTGGTCAGTTGCTGCCGAAAAACTATAAGGCACCGTTCGCGATCCTGAACCGTTTGCTTCGCAAGAAGGAAGTCGGCGACGTGATTGATACGGTTTACCGTCACTGTGGCCAGAAAGAATCCGTGATATTCTGTGACCAAATCATGACACTTGGTTTTCAGGAAGCGTTCAAAGCAGGTATTTCGTTTGGTAAGGATGACATGATAATTCCTGATACCAAATGGGATTTGGTGAACGGTACACGTGATCAGGTTAAAGAATTCGAACAACAGTATATGGATGGCCTGATTACGCAGGGCGAAAAATACAACAAAGTTGTCGATGCTTGGTCAAAATGTTCCGACGTTGTTGCGGAAGCGATGATGGGCGAGATTTCGAAACTGCGTACTGATGATGCCGGTGCTGAAATGGAACCGAA
>JAPYON010000017.1 GCA_029938175.1 Paracoccaceae bacterium
TGCCATTCGATGATAATACTTTTGATGCTTACACCATCAGTTTTGGTATTCGCAATGTCACGCGCATTCAGGATGCCATTAACGAAGCTTACCGGGTATTGAAGCCAGGCGGGCGGTTTCTGGTGCTGGAATTTTCGACCATTCCTAACCCTGCGATGCAGTGGGCGTATGACCGCTACAGTTTCAATGTGATTCCACGGTTGGGGCAGGCAATCGCCAATGATCGCGACAGTTATCAGTATTTGGTTGAATCCATCCGCCAGTTCCCCAAACAAGAGCAGTTCGCCCAGATGATCCGCGATGGCGGTTTTAGTCAGGTGAAATATCGCAACCTTTCATTAGGGATTGCGGCATTGCATTCGGGGTGGAAAATATGAGGGGCCCGCATAATATCTGGCGGCTGATCCGCACAGGTGCCACGTTTAAGCGCGCTGGCGCTATGCGCGTGGTGTTAGAGGCGCTGGATGCACCTCGGTCCATTCGTATCACTGCGCAGATTATTGGCTGGCCTGTGCAATGGCTTGGTCTGAAGGGAGACCCGTCTCAACCACCGATCCTGCGGGCGTTAACGGCGCTTGGTCCGGCATATATAAAATTCGGGCAGCTACTTTCAACCCGCCCCGATATTGTTGGCGTTGAATTAGCAACAGACCTGCGGATACTGCAAGACGCACTACCGGCGTTTGATCTCGATATTGCCAAAGCCGAGGTTGAGTCTGAGCTGGGCATCGAAATCGATGAGATGTTTTCCAGTTTTTCAGAGCCGGTCGCCGCTGCCTCACTGGCGCAGGTGCACAAGGCTGTTGTGCGTGAAACTGGACTGACTGTTGCCGTAAAAGTTTTGCGCCCAGGCATTGAGCGTGCATTTCGAAAGGATGTGGATGCGTTCTTTCTGGCGGCGTCTATCATTGAAGCGATCGCTCCGTTTTCACGGCGATTGCGCCCCAAGGCTGTAATTGAGCATTTTGCTGACATCGTTGACGGGGAGTTGGACCTGCGGATGGAGGCCTCGGCCGCCGATGAGTTTGCTGCGAATACCAAAGACGACGAAGGGTTCCGCGTTCCTGCGCTGGTGTGGGAACTGTCATCGCGCCGTGTGCTGACGACCGAGTGGGTCGATGGCGTTCCACTTGGCGACGTAGACGCTGTTCTGGCGATTGGATCAGACCCTACAGAATTTGCGACTAGGATTTTGCAAACTTTTCTGCGCCATGCTTTACGGGACGGATATTTCCATGCTGACATGCATCAGGGTAACCTGATGCGCGGACCGGACGGGGATCTGATCGCGCTTGATTTTGGCATAATGGGGCGGATTGATACTTATACACGTAAGGTCTATGCCGAGATTTTGATGGGTTTTTTGAAACGTGATTACACGCGTGTGGCAGAGGCGCATTTCGAGGCGGGATATGTGCCTGCCGATCAGGATATCGCAGCATTTGCGCAGGCATTGCGATCCGTGGGCGAGCCGATCTTTGACTATGACGCTTCGCAAGTTTCTATGGCGCGATTGTTCGTCCATCTGTTCGATGTAACCGAGCGTTTCGGGATGGAAACCCGCACCGAGCTGATACTTTTGCAACGCACAATGTTTGTTGTCGAAGGGGTAACACGTACGTTCGACCCTAACTTGAATATGTGGGACACGTCCGGTCCAGTGATCGAGAAATACATCGTCGACAGCCTTGGCCCTAAGGCAATCGCACGTGATTTGGCGGCGACCATTAAGGTTCTGGCAAGATTCGGGCCGCGGCTTCCAGCATTGGCCGAGGCTGCTTTAATTAATCTTAACGAACCCTCAAAACCGACCCGTGGTAACGGTTTACATGTTGTTTGGGCAATATGCGGCATAGCGTTAGGAATTGCCGCAACTTTATTATTTGTTGGTTAACGGGGCCGTCGATTAATAGTGCCGATGTTAAAGGGTCGTTAAGGTTAATGCGTTAAATTTTCTCCAGACAGGAGGAAAAATGACAGCAATAGATATGATTCGCGAAGGCTTCTGCGTTTGGGCCGATGGATTGATGGGCGAAAACGTATTTTCGACACCGATTATTTTCGCTTTCTTGTTTTTGTTGGCTTCCTAACAACAGCGATGCTGAGAAGTATTAAGATTCGGCATGGCGTATCGGACAAGGCCCCTGCCATGATTCCCCGCGAAATCCCTAGTAGGTCAGATACCACCAAATTACTGGCGTTCGAATCTGAACTGGCGGCTTCGGATGCAGGCAGTTCGTTACATGTATTCAATTCGGCCATATGCGAGCTGTTTGATCTTGACCCTGTGTGGCTGGCAAGTCGCCCGACGATTTATGAATTTATAAGTTGCGCAGAAAAACGACTTCTGCCAGAGGGTAAAAACTTTTGGCTTGGCGAAAGCTGCTGACAGCTCAAGAATCCGTCAAGCACCTTCTTACCGAGTCCTTCCAGCCGGCATACTTTCTGTCACGTGCGGCATCGTCCATCGACGGGGTAAATTGTCGCTCTAAGCTCCAGCTTTTCGAGAATTCTGATTGTGAGGGATATAATCCAGCGTGCATCCCCGCCAGCCAAGCCGCGCCCAACGCAGTTGTTTCAAGGATATTCGGCCTATCCACGGGAGTGCCAAGAATGTCGGACAGAAATTGCATTGCCCAGTCATTCGCGCTCATCCCGCCGTCGACGCGAAGAATGCCTTTGGTGCCGCAGCCCCAATCGGCCTGCATAGCTTCCATTAAGTCACGCGTTTGGTATCCGACACTTTCCAGTGCGGCGCGGGCAAAGTCGTTTTGGTTAGAGTTTCTCGTTATCCCGAATATCGCACCGCGGCTATCGGCATCCCAATGCGGCGCTCCAAGACCTGTAAAAGCCGGAACCATATAAACAGTTTCATTGTCTGACGCGGCCTCAGCCATTTTTTGTGTTTCGCTGGCATGCCCAACGATTCCTAATCCGTCCCGTAACCATTGAACGACCGCACCAGCAACAAAAATAGACCCCTCCAGCGCGTAGGTTGTTTTTCCATCCAGCTGATACGCGATTGTTCCTAGCAACCGGTTGTGTGATGTGACAAGCCGGTCACCAGTATTCAACAGGGCAAAACACCCTGTACCGTAAGTTGACTTGAGCATTCCAGGCGCGAAACATGCCTGGCCAATTGTTGCTGCTTGTTGGTCCCCGGCAATCCCATGTATCGAAATCTGGCCGTGCAACAAGTCCGGGGCAGTGTTCCCAAAATCTGACGCGCAGTTGCGAACTTCCGGTAACATGTTCATTGGGATGTCTAATAGCTGACAAATATCGGCATCCCAAGCGCCATTACGGATATCGTAAATCATAGTGCGCGCCGCGTTGGTCGCATCGGTCGCGTGAACCTTTCCGCCGGTTAACTTCCACAACAAAAAACAGTCTACCGTGCCAAACAGCAGATCGCCCGCTGCGGCTTTTGTTCGAGCGCCATCCACATTATCGAGAATCCACTTAATTTTGGTCGCCGAAAAATACGGGTCGAGCAGCAATCCGGTTTTTCTGGTTATCATCGACTCTAACCCGTCGGCTTTCAGTGCTTTGCACGTGTCCGAGGTTCTTCGATCCTGCCAAACAATTGCATTGTAAATTGGCCGCCCGCTGGCTTTATCCCAAACAATGGTCGTCTCGCGCTGGTTCGTAATGCCGATCGACGCAATATAGGACGCCTGAGTGCCCGTTTTGGACATGACCTCGCGGCACATATCTATTGTTGTTGACCAAATCTCGTCCGGGTCATGTTCAACCCACCCCGAGGACGGAAAATGTTGTGCAAACTCTTTTTGAGCGGTGGCGGCGATTTGCATCTTCTGGTCAAATAGTATCGCCCGAGTCGAAGTTGTTCCTTGATCGATGGCTAATATATATTTCATCGCATGCTCCGAGATGGCCAGTTTCCATCACGGTATCAGATCATCCGAACGGGAACAGCAGAAAATACTGCGGCTTGAACTCACATTTGAGGCATCCTGAGCGGTTGTTTTGTCCAGCGTCAAAGCGAAACACGAGGAACGTGGTGGCACCACCCATGCCAATTCCGGCGGATTTGAAGGGCAATTTACCGGAGGTGTGGCCATGCAGGATTTGAGAGGTTCACTAACCGAAAAAGCACGCGAGGTTATCGGTCAAGGAGTTTATGGCGTGCTGGTTACCGACATATTGCGCCAGGACATTTAGTTTTCTGACACTCGAGCGACGCCAATCTCTTGTAGCTCGATCAACTGTTCCAGCAGATCAAAACTATCGTCCAGAAACTGTCCGTAAGATTCCAGCCAGAACGCGGCGGGTCTCAAAGCGTTAGTGTCTAACTTGCACCACTTCTCCCGTCCCGATTTAATTTGCGATAACAATCCTGCTTTCGCCAGAACCTGGATATGTTTCGAGACAGCGGCGAGAGACATTTCAAATGGTTCGGCAATTTCCTTAACGGTCATGTCCCCGTTCAGTAACATTAGCAATATCGCACGCCTCGTCGGATCCGACAAGGAGGCGAACAGGGCGTCTAGATGTGCATTTGAATTCTCAACCATGTGTTTGACTATAATCTGCATGGAATAATGGTCAACCGATCAGTTGACTTTATTAGCGGCAAAATTATTACTGGCCTTCATGCGCCAGCACGTCGCAGGTAAAATAAACTAAATAAATACATATACTTACCTGGTAGTAGGCAGTCATCCAATACGCTTGACACTGCCTGCTCACATACATATTGTTCGCCCGAATGCTCCCACTAGGGAATCTGTGCTACGAGGGACTGGAAAAGGAGGGTATTGGATGACCGATACACCGGATCCGGAAAAACTCAAGGCGCTGGAGGTGAAGATCAGTGCGGCCAGGGCTGCGATTGAACCCGCCCCGAGACTGGAAAGCAAGTACGAAAAGGCCAGTTTGGCTTGGCGTATGGTTTTAGAGCTCGTCATCGGAATGGCGATGGGCATGGGTATTGGGTACGGGCTGGATAGCCTGTTCGGGACACTCCCGATCTTCCTGATACTGTTTTCGTTGTTGGGCTTCGGGGCCGGTATTCGCGTAATGATGCGGACCGCCGAGGAAGTTCAGGGGCAAAAGGTCAAGCAATTGATCGAGAATGAAGCGGCCCAAAAGGGTCAAAAGCGAGGGTAGATCGTGTCTGTTGAGAGTACAACTGAAGAAGCGACAAGCGGTTTCAACATTCACCCGATGGACCAGTTCGAAGTTCACCCGTTGTTTGGCGACGGCGCAATCCATTGGTACACGCCAACAAACGTAACCCTTTGGATGGGTCTGGCCGTTCTGGCCGCATTCCTTCTATTGGTTGCTGGTTCACGTGGCCGCGCAATTGTTCCAAGCCGCAGCCAGTCTGTTGCCGAAATGACTTACGGTTTTGTTCGCAAAATGATCGAGGACATTACAGGCAAAGAAGGCCTGAAGTATTTCCCGCACATCATGACCGCGTTCTTGTTCATTCTATTCGCAAACCTGTTGGCCTTGCTGCCCTACAGCTTCTCGGTCACTTCGCAGATCGCTGTGACCGGTATTCTTGCGGCGACCGTATTTATCAGTGTCACCGTTCTGGGTTTTGTTATAAACGGCCCATCTTTCATAAAGCTCTTCTGGGTATCCAGCGCGCCGATGGCCTTGCGCCCTGTGCTGTTCCTGATCGAGATGATCTCGTATTTTGTCCGCCCCGTCAGCCATTCTATCCGTCTTGGTGGAAACCTTATGGCTGGTCACGCGGTGGTCAAAGTGTTTGCCGGTTTCGCCGGTGCACTGGGGATTGGGGCTGTTATCCCGATAACCGCAATTGTCGCGGTCTACGGCCTCGAACTACTCGTAGCCTTCATTCAGGCTTATGTTTTCACAATCTTGACTGTGGTGTACCTAAAAGATGCGTTGCATCCGGCACACTAGGGTTAACAAACTAATCTAGATATTCGAAAAAGGAGAATACTATGGAAGGCGATATCGCAGTAATGGGCCAAATGATCGGTGCAGGCTTGGCAAGCATCGGCATGGGCGGCGCTGGCATCGGTGTGGGTTTGGTTGCAGGTAACTTCCTGTCCGGAGCACTTCGCAACCCGGCTGCTGCCGGAGAGCAGACGGCTACTTTGTTCATCGGCATCGCGTTTGCTGAAGCTTTGGGGATCTTCTCGTTCCTCGTTGCACTTCTGCTTATGTTTGCTGTTTAAGCAAAACGCTGAATTGCGGTCACGATACGCGTGGCCGTATATGGATTGCATCGGGCGACGTTTAGGCGTGGCCCGCCCTGCTATCGGAGAATAACATGGCAAATCAAGACGCCGCACAAGCAGCAGAGGCTTCCGCACCCGGAATGCCACAGCTCGATTTTTCGACGTTCCCGAACCAGATATTCTGGCTGGTTGTGTCGATTGTCGTATTGTATTTCATCGTGTCCAAAGTGGCCCTGCCACGTATTGGTTCGGTGATCCAAGACCGGCAAAACGCCGTCGCAAATGATATTGAACAGGCTGCTGAATTCAAACGCAAAGCGGAAGAAGCCGAGGCCGCGTATAACGCCGCCCTAGCAGAAGCCCGCTCGCAAGCAATGGCTATCGCAGGTGTTGCTAAAGCCGAGATAAAAGCTGATGTCGACGCGGAAATCGCCAAGGCAGATGCTGAAATCGCGGCCAAAGCAGCCGAGTCCGCAGTGCGTATCGACGAGATCCGCGCAAGCTCATTGAAAAGCATCAAAGAAGTTGCCGGCGTTGCCGCCAATGACATTATCGCAAAAATCATGCCGTCGACTGCGGATGACAAAGCAACCAAAGCAGCGGTTGCTGCACGTCTGAAAGGGTAAACGATCATGAAACGTATTGCTCTATTGGCTTCCATGATGGCAACTCCGGCGTTCGCAGCCGGTGCTGATATTCCGTGGTACAGCCTGAACGACACGAACTTTGTGGTTCTAATCGCCTTTACCGGCTTCATCGGCGTTTTACTTTACTTTGGTGTTCCGAAGTTGTTGATGAAAATGTTGGACGACCGCGCGGAAGGTATCAAATCCGAAATCGACGAGGCCCGTGCCCTTCGCGAAGAAGCCCAGACAATTCTGGCGTCTTTTGAGCGTAAGCATAAAGAGGTCGAAGGTCAGGTTGAAGGCATTATTAAACATGCTAAAACCGAAGCCCAGATCGCTGCCGATGCGGCCAAAGCCGACCTGAAAGACAGTATTGCACGTCGCCTACAGGCCGCAGTTGACCAGATCGCGTCTGCGGAACAAGCTGCGGTTCGTGAAGTCAAAGACAAAGCGGTTAACATCGCGATTGCTGCAGCTGGCGAAGTTATCGCAGCCAACATGTCGGCAGATGTTGCTGGCGAGTTGATCGACGATGCGATCGAGACGGTTGCTGACAAACTGCACTAAGCTTTGAGGCATATTATTTAGAAAACCCTGCCACTGCGCCGGGTTTTTTATTGCGGCGGTAACCGTTTCATTGCCCATTCTGCGGCATCGCGCACCACTGGGTCGTCGTCGATCAGTAACGGTTGCACATACGGGCGCAATCCGGTTTCGTTGGAATTCCCAATCGCATAAAGAACATTTCTCACAAACCGGTTGCGACCAATCCGTTTGATGGGCGAACCGCTGAAAACCTCGCGAAAATCTTTTTTATCCAGCGCCACCAGATGCGCCAGTTTTGGGCATTGTAGTTCAACACGCGCCCAGTAATTCGCATCCCGTGAAGCACTCGCAAACTTGTTCCATGGACAAACAGCCAGACAGTCATCGCATCCGTAAATTCGATTGCCCAACATAGGGCGCAGAGCTTTGTCAATCGGGCCGCTGTATTCGATCGTCAGATAGGAAATGCACTTCCGTGCGTCCAGTTTATAAGGCCCAACAAACGCATTTGTCGGACAAATATCGAGGCAATTTGTGCAACTACCGCAGTGATCCACCTCGGGTTCATTCTTCGTGAAATCCAGCGTTGTAAAAATCGCACCCAAAAAAAACCAGCCGCCCTGTTCGCGGCTGACCAGATTCGAATGCTTTCCTTGCCAACCCAAACCAGCCGCCGCACCCAGTGGTTTTTCCATCACAGGGGCCGTATCGACGAAAACCTTAATGTCACCGCCCGCCTGTTCCAGCAACCAGCGACCAACGCGTTTAAGGCGTTTCTTAACTAGGTTATGATAATCCCGATTGCGTGCATAAACCGAAATGTTCCCACGATCCTGCATCTCTAGCACGCGCATCGGATCGTCGGCTGGGCCATAATTTTCCGTCAACATAATGACGGATCGCGCTTCTGGCCAGAGTTCGGACGGATCACCGCGCCAGTTCTGTCGCTCGGCCATCCAATTCATTTGGCCGTGATAACCACCATCAACATAAGCCTTCAGACGCGCCGCCGCTTCAGGTATTGCATCTGGTGCGCAGACGCCGAACCCCGAAAACCCTTCTGCCAACGCGTGTTCGCGAAGGCGGCCCAACAGTTCGTTATTTACGGCCGCATCCACCTAAAAATCCAGATCGGCGTAGTGCGGAGGCGGCACAAAGCCGGACACGAGATCAGATAACAACGGCCGGAACGCCGGACGAGATTTTATCTTGGAATACCAGTCATGCACGGTCTCGTGTCGCGACCAGTCGACATCGCTGATGTAATCAAGACAGCTAAGCTGCGCCGCCGCAGAGAAATCCGCGATCGTCATCCGGTCACCGGCCAACCATCGCCGTTGCTCCAGCAACCAGCCCATATAATCGAGGTGGTATTTAATATTTTTAGCACCAGCCTTGATCCGCTTACTATCAGGGTAACCGCTCTGCATTAACTTCTTGTTAATACGTTCATACAAAAGGTTAACGGTAACTTCGTGATGAAATTTGTCATCAAACCACGCCGCCAATCGCCGCGCTTCGGCCCGACCCGCCGGATCAGATGGCAGAAGGGGGACTTGGGGATAAACTTCTTCCAGATACTCGAAAATCGCCACCGAATCTGCTAGAACCAGACCGTCAGCTTTCAGCATCGGAACCTTGCCTGATGGGTTCTGCCGTAAATAATCCAGCCGTCGTTCCCACGGGAATTCCGCGACTAGATCAATGTCGATCTTCTTTTCGGCCAAAACTAGGCGAATTTTACGACAAAATGGCGAAAGGGGCAGGTGGTAAAGGCGCAGCATTGGAAAACCCTAATAGTAAGTAATACTCTTTTATTAGCCCAAATCCTCAGTAATTCAAGGAGAAGCTGCAGCCAAAAAGTAATCAGCGTTGGTTCGGAAATTATTAAGGACGGCGGCATCAATTCCGAACACCCCCTCGCCAAACTCGGCAATGTTCAGATGGACTTCCATGATCCGACGCTTACTCCACAGACTTTCGATCAAAACGGCAACGCCGGTTTCTAATCCTTTGCGCAGCCAACTACGGTCAGGCCATAGAAACAAGTTCTTGGCAACTTGTTGCGAAATCGTAGACGCCCCGCAGCCTCCTCAATCGCCACTTTTATAGTATCAAAATCGAAGCCGTTATGTGCGCAAAAATGCGCTCCCTGGCAGCCGCAAGCGGGATATACGAGGACATGTTGTCCAAGTCCCGCACTGATACGGGATCATGTCCAGCCGATTGTATTCCTAGTACATATAATAGGTTAACGGAGGATTGACCCACTTGAAGGTTGAGGCAAGCGCTGTGGAAAGCAGTAAAAGGATTAACAGAAACTTAACAAATGGCCGCACAAATCAGATGATGATGCGCACTGTAAAGAGCCAGTCACGTTTGGGCTTCGGCTCAACCGGAGCTTCAACAGGTTTTGTAGGTGGTCGTCTTGCCATGGTCTGGTCCGAACCAGCAGTTATCAGGCAGAGGCCGCCGTTTCAATATCGCTAAGCGGGTGCGAAATACGGGTCAGCATTTCTTTGGGGCAAAGCTGCTTGAATTTCGGCAGCATCTCGTCCCAACGTTGCAGGATTTTTGCGGCCTGCGCTGATCCGGTCTCGATTTCATGTTGTTCGATAAGCCCCTTCAACTGTGCCTCCCAATGCGCGGATTGCACTGGCTGCACCGTCAAGGTTTCCAGATTGGCGCGGGTTTCAACCTCGTCGTTCGGGTCAAGAACATAGGCCATTCCGCCCGTCATTCCGGCCCCGAAGTTGTCGCCGATCGGCCCCAGAATAACCGCCACACCACCAGTCATATACTCGCAACCGTTGGAGCCGCAGCCCTCGACCACCACCTGAGCACCGGAATTGCGCACGCAGAACCGCTCGCCGGCACGACCATTGGCAAACAGTTTGCCGTCGGTCGCACCGTAAAGAACCGTGTTGCCGATGATGGTGTTGTCAGCCGCCACCAGCGGGCATCCCAGCCGTGGACGCAACGTAATCATACCCCCCGACAGCCCTTTGCCGACGTAGTCATTGGCGTCACCCGCCACCTCGATCTTCAGGCCGGGTACCGCAAATGCCCCCAGTGACTGCCCTGCGGAACCCGTCAGTTTTATCGTCAGATGATCAGGTTGTAACGAATTGCGCATGCCGAATTTACCAACGATATGACTTGAAACCCGTGTGCCAACCGTCCGATGCGTGTTTTGCACCGAATAGGAAACCTGCATTTTTTCGCCGTCGTTAAAGAACGGCTGCGCGTCCGCCAAGATCTGCGCATCGAGCGTATCTGGTACTGCTTGACGCTCGCGCTCGCGATCATACGTAATCGCGCCAGCTTCGCTTGCTGAAATCAGCAACGGATTCAAATCCAGATCATCGAGATGCGCCGAGCCACGCGAAACCTGCGTTAGTAGATCCGCCCGTCCAATAACTTCGTCCAAACTCCGTACTCCGATCGAGGCCAGAACATCGCGCACTTCCTGCGCATAGAACGTGATTAAATTAACGACCTTGTCGGCGGATCCGGTAAACTTTTTACGCAATTCCGGATCTTGCACACAAACGCCGACAGGGCAGGTGTTCGACTGGCATTGGCGCACCATAATGCATCCCATTGCGATAAGCGCTGCGGTGCCGATTCCGTATTCCTCGGCGCCCATCATTGCAGCAATCACGATGTCACGGCCGGTGCGCAAACCACCATCCGTCCGCAAAGTTACGCGGTCGCGCAGGTTGTTCAACGCCAAAACTTGATGCGTTTCGGTCAGGCCCATCTCCCACGGAAGCCCCACATATTTGATCGAAGTCGCGGGCGACGCGCCCGTGCCACCATTGTGACCCGAGATCAAAATCACATCGGCTTTGGCCTTCGCCACACCTGCCGCGATCGTACCAACGCCGCTTGAAGCTACAAGCTTTACGCAAACCTTACAGCGTGGATTAATCTGTTTGAGGTCGTAAATAAGCTGCGCCAAGTCCTCGATCGAATAGATATCGTGGTGCGGAGGCGGTGAAATCAGCGTCACACCTGGTGTTGAATGCCGTAAACGCGCGATCAATTCCGTGACCTTGATGCCGGGCAACTGCCCGCCCTCGCCGGGCTTCGCACCCTGGGCAACCTTGATTTCCAGCTCTTCGCATTGATTCAGATATTCGGCGGTAACGCCGAAACGACCAGACGCTACCTGTTTGATTTTCGCGGACGGGTTATCGCCATTCGGTTCAGGATGGAAATGCGCGGGATCTTCGCCGCCTTCGCCGGAATCCGACTTTGCCCCGATCCGGTTCATAGCCACATTCAGCGTTTTATGCGCCTCGGGGCTAAGCGCGCCCAGCGACATGCCCGGCGTTACAAACCGTTTACGAATCGAGGTGATGCTTTCGACGTCATCTACCGAAATCGGAGCATTCACGGGTTTAAAGTCCAGCAAATCGCGCAAATGTATAGGTGGGCGGGATCGCATATTCTTGGAGTACTGTTTGAACAGGTCGTAAGAACCACGATCACAGGCCGACTGCAACAAATGCATCGCCTGCGCTTCCCACGCATGGGCTTCGCCGCTTTTGCGGGCCTTGTAGAATCCGCCGATGGGCAAAATGTCCTGCCCTTGCAGCCATCCCGTAGCATGCACTTTTAACGCGGCACGGTGAATGCCCGTGATCCCGATGCCGGAAACCCGGCTGTGCATTCCGGGAAAAAACTCGGCGACGATGGCGCGTGAAAGCCCCACAGCTTCAAAGTTCAGACCGCCACGATAGGACGAAATAACAGAAATTCCCATCTTTGACATGATTTTCAGCAGGCCTTGATTGATCGCCTCGCGATACCGCTTCTTGGCCTCGTCCAGCGTGCATTCTAGCAGTCCACGCTCGATCCTATCCGCCAGTGAATCCAGTGCCAGATAAGCATTAACGGTCGTCGCACCTGCCCCAATCAGCACAGCGAAATAATGCGTGTCAACACACTCAGCCGAGCGTACGTTCAGCGATGTAAAAGTCCGGAGCCCTTTTTGCACCAGCCAACTATGCACCGCAGAGGTCGCCAAGATCATCGGCAAGGCCACACGTTCCGCGCTTTGATGGGTGTCGGTCAGCACAATATGCACAGCTCCGGCCCGCACGGCTTCTTCGACCTCGGTTTGAATCCGGTAAAGGCCATTTTGCAGACCTTGGGTCTCACCCACCGCAAATGTACAGTCAACAGTTACCGCACTTTCGCCGAAATATTTCATCATCGCCAAAAAACGACCGTTCGAAACAAACGGGCTATCCAGCGTCAAAATCTCGGTCTGGCTGCCATCCTGATCCAGCACATTTTTCAGGTTTCCGAAGCGTGTTTTCAGACTCATCACACGGAATTCGCGCAAACTATCGATCGGAGGGTTCGTTACTTGGCTGAAATTCTGTCGGAAAAAATGGCTAAGCGGTCGGTACTTTTCGGACAAAACCGCCGACGGTGTATCATCTCCCATCGAGGCCAAAACCTCTTTGCCATCCTCGGCCATTGGGTGCAGAATCACCTCCAGATCCTCGACGGAATAGCCGGCCGCGATTTGGCGTATCCGTAAATCCGCGCCGGTAAACTTCGGCTGTTCGTCCACGCCGTCGGTGATTTTTTCAAGGTCGGTGATTGCTTCGACCCACTCGCCAAATGGGCTCGAGGCCGCCAACATGTCTTTCATTTCAGCATCATGCCAAAGCTTGCCCTCGGCCATATCAACGCCGATCATCTGCCCCGGTCCAAGCGCGCCTTTCTCGACAACACCGAACTCGTCTGTCGGCACCATACCCGTCTCGGAACCAGCAATCAGCAGCCCGTCACCCGTAATCGCATAGCGCATCGGGCGCAGGCCGTTACGATCCAGACCCGCACAAACCCATTGTCCATCGGTCATCGCCAACGCGGCGGGGCCGTCCCATGGTTCCATCACGGAATTCGCGTAGGAATACATATCCTGCCATTCCTTTGGCACGGCAGTTGCCAAATTCGTCCAGCTTTCCGGCACCAGAATCGTCTTCGCCATCGGCGCATTGCGCCCACCTCGGACCATCATCTCAAACACTGCATCAAGTGCCGCTGAATCCGAAGAACCATGCGCGATAACCGGCTTAATATCTTCGGCCATGTCACCAAACGAATTCGATGCCATGCGAATCTCGTGACTTTTCATCCAGTTAACGTTGCCTTTAAGCGTGTTAATCTCGCCGTTATGGGCCAGCATACGGAACGGTTGGGCCAGCCACCACTGCGGGAAAGTGTTCGTTGAATAGCGTTGATGGTAAATCGCGAACGTGCTTTCGAACCGTTCGTCCATCAGGTCAGGATAGAAAACCGCAACCTGCTCGGCCAGCATCATCCCTTTATAGATGATCGAACGGCACGACAACGAACTGATATACAACTCGTTAACCTGCGCCGCAGCGGCCGCTTTTTCAATGCGGCGGCGGATAACATAAAGCTCGCGCTCAAAGGTTTCCTCGTCGATACCTTTGGAATTCGAAATAAGAATTTGCTCGATTTCGGGGCGCGTGGCATTGGCCTTATCGCCCAGACAGGAAGCATTAACCGGAACCTGCCGCCAGCCGTAAATGTAATATCCCATCCGCAGAACTTCTGATTCAACGATCGTCCGGCAGGTTTCTTGTGCTCCAAAATCGGTTCGCGGCAGGAATATCATGCCCACAGCAATCAAATTATTGTCTGGTTCGTGGCCTGTGCGTCGAATTTGGTCGTAGAAAAACTTGACCGGAATCTGAACATGAATGCCGGCCCCGTCACCGGTTTTTCCGTCCGCGTCGACGGCCCCACGATGCCAAATAGCCTTCAGCGCGGCGATACCGTTTTCAACAACCTGACGACGCGGCTTGCCGTCGATGGAAACAACCAAGCCAACCCCGCACGAGGAATGCTCGTCATCTTCGCGATACAGGCCGTTTTTCGCCAGAGTTTCGCGTGCAATTTTATGTTCGGCAGCCCATTTTTCATCGTACTTGGTCATAGTAGAACCTCCGAAGTTAATAGTTGGGTAATGCATATAGACAGGCTATATGGGCTATTAACTCCTTGTTTATGTTCGTTAGATGCACATCGCATGTACGGGTTGTGTACGCGTTGTGCACGGGTTGTATGCGTGCGATTTTCAGCAAAATTAACCATTACAAACCCCCGTTAAGGAATTTGACGATGCTGTCAGCTGCGTCGCGACCGTCCTTGATCGCCCAAACCACAAGGCTTGCGCCGCGAACGATATCGCCGATGGCATAAACGCCTGAAAGGTTAGTTTCATGGGTTTTGAAGTCCGCCGAAATGGTGCCCCAACGAGTCACTTCCAGCTCTGGTGTGTCCCACATTACGGGCAGATCTTCAGGCTCGAACCCAAGCGCTTTGATGACCAGATCGGCCTGCTGGACATATTCGGAACCCTCGATTTCTTCGGGGGTTTGCCGGCCAGTTGCATCCGGCGCACCTAGGCGGATTTTTTGCACCATCACGCCAGTAACGCTGTCGTCTCCGGTGAACCCTTTAGGGGCAGCCAGCCAGACGAACTCGACACCTTCTTCTTCGGCGTTCTGTGTTTCCCGAACAGATCCGGGCATGTTCGCGCGGTCCCGCCGATACAAACACTTCACCGATTTCGCTCCTTGGCGAACGGCCGTGCGCACACAATCCATCGCGGTATCACCACCACCGATAACGACAACATTTTTGCCCTTGGCGTTCAGCTCCCCGCTTTCGATTTCAGGTACGCCATCTCCGAAATTCAGGTGGTTGCTGGCGGTCAGATAGTCCAAAGCCTTAACTATTCCGTCCAGTCCAGATCCCGGTCCGCCAAGATCACGAGACTTGTAAACGCCAGTAGCTATTATCGTTGCGTCATGTTTCTCTCGAATATCCGCAAATGTGATGGTCTCGCCAATCGCGCAGTTGTTAACTATTTCGACGCCGCCATCTTCCAGCAGTTTCACCCGCCGCATGACGATATCTTTTTCCAGTTTGAACCCCGGAATACCATAAGTCAGCAGCCCGCCAGAGCGGTCGTTGCGATCATAAACCGTCACCTGAAAACCCGCCGAGCGCAAACGATCAGCCGCCGCCAACCCACCCGGGCCAGCCCCGATAATCCCAACACTTTGCGTCCGTTCAATCGCAGGCGCGGCAGGCTTCACCCAGCCCTTGTCCCAAGCCGTATCGGTAATATATTTCTCAACCGCGCCGATGGTTACAGTTTCATGGCCCGATTTTTCAATCACACAATTGCCTTCGCACAAACGATCTTGCGGGCAGATACGGCCACAAATTTCGGGGAAAGTATTAGTTGCCTGACTAATCTGATACGCTTCTTCCAGACGTCCCGTCGCTGTCATCAACAACCAATCGGGAATATTGTTGTGCAAAGGACAATGCGTCTGGCAATAGGGCACACCACATTGCGAACAGCGGCTCGCTTGCTCCATTGCCTTTTTGTTAACGAACTCGTGGTATATTTCTTGGAAGTCATCCCGCCTATCCTCAGCCGAACGCTTCCGAGGCATGGCCCGACCAACGTCCACAAATTTTAGCATAGGCTGTTTGGCCATCTGGAAACCCTCTATCTAAACAATTTTTAGTTACTGAATTTACTACTGCGAGTACGCGAGCATATAAAGACAGCTATGCTGATCTAAATAGAGATTAAACTGGTTTAAGGCAAGCTTCTCGGGGTTATTCTTGAAGTATAGGTAACTAGTTTTTACTAATATCCCGTTAACCCCTAAAAACAAGGGAAAATTTTTAGTAAATACTACGCAATATTAGCCACGTCGATGCAAGAAACTTCAACTTAAGTCGATTCGCCGATGGCCGTCGATAAATGCGGCGCTATTTTCTGGCCGAAGCCGTCATCGCAGTGAACTGCCCCTTTGCGCGATAATGATATAGGTAGCCGTCCAATACTGAAGTCATGGCAGTGGGCTCAACACCAAACGCAGCAAGGTCTGCTGCAGCCTTGCTAACTACATTATCGACCTGCAAAACCTTTAACTGATCCCTCGTAATAATAGCCGGAATCAAACCGCCAGACAGCTTTTCTATCATCTCGCTGCTCCAGGCCTCCTTGTGCGCAAGCCACATTGGCATGGCCCAAACCACCCGCCGCCGTCCCGTCACATTCATCACAGTTTGTGCGAGCGATCGCATCGTTGCCACCTCGGGACCGCCCAGTTCGTAGATGCCACCAGTGATCACGCCGCATACCGCGACCTCGACCGCGGCGGCTATATCGTCAACGTACACGGGTTGGAACTGCGTTTCGGCGCCCAGTAAAGGTAATACTGGACTAATTAGGCTGAAGCTAGCTAAGCGGTTGAAAAGTTGATCCTCAGCTCCAAAAATGACCGAGGGCCGCAGGACCACAGCGTTCGGCATCGCCTCTAAAACCAACAAGTCACCCTCGGCTTTTGTTTCGAAATACCTGCTGTCTGATTCAGCACTCGCACCAAGTGCGGAGATATGGACCAGCTTGGAAACACCAGCCTCGGTACAGAGGTTTGCGATCATTTCGGCCGCATCAACATGGACGTCCTCGAACGACTGGAACTTGGTTTCCTGCAAGATACCGACGCAGTTCACCACCGCATCGGCACCCTCAATAACACGCCGGAGCGAAGCCTCGTCACGTACATTACAAAGGATCGGTTCTACCTGTCCGACATCGCCGTAAGGCTTTACATGCATTGCTTCATTGGGTCGCCGCACGGCCACCCGAACCCGCCAACCAGCCCGGGCCATACGTTGCGCAACGTAGCGACCGACAAAACCGGAACCTCCGAAAATTGTAACGATTGGGGTGGTGTTTGACATGGGGAAGACTCCTTTAATGCGGCTTACATATTGCAATACGCCCCTAAACTTCCGCGGACAAGTTGGATTTATCGCAAAGCACCGGATAATTGGCCAAAGTGTCGTTGACACCCTTATCCCACCGGTATAAATCCCGCCTGCACAACTGCACAACTGCACAACTGCACAACTGCACACCTGCCCAGGTGGCGGAATTGGTAGACGCGCTAGCTTCAGGTGTTAGTGTCTGTATGGACGTGGAGGTTCGAGTCCTCTCCTGGGCACCATTGCTTCCATGTTCATTGACCCAAAGAATTGGGGGCGGAGTATGGAGATTATGAATGACTAACTATCTTTACCAAAATGATTTGCCGGACGATCTGGACCTAGGCGGAGTTGTTGCGATTGATTCCGAAACCATGGGCTTATTTCCGCATAGGGATCGTTTGTGCGTTATCCAGCTTTCCTCAGGTGATGGGAACGCGCATCTGGTGCAGATTTCACAGAATCAATCCGAAGCCCCAAATCTTTGCAAGATGTTGGCAGATCCCGAAGTGTTGAAACTGTTCCATTTTGGTCGGTTCGATATTGCCGTTATGTTAAATCGGTTCGGTGTCGTGACGGCACCGGTTTACTGCACAAAAATTGCTTCCAAACTGGCGCGGACATATACGGATCGGCATGGTTTGAAGAACCTTTTGCAAGAACTGTTGAAGGTCGACATCTCTAAACAACAGCAGTCCTCAGACTGGGGTGCGAAAGTCTTGACCAAAGCACAAATCGAGTATGCGGCGTCGGATGTTTTGTATCTGCATCGCTTGATGGACATCCTAAATGAACGTCTGGTTCGCGAGGGTCGAATGGAAATGGCAAAAGCCTGCTTTGATTTTCTGCCACACCGCGCTGCGCTGGATTTGTCCGGTTGGCCCGACGTTGACATCTTTTCGCATTGAAATTGATAAGTAACCTAATACGTTTGCTGCGATGAACAAAAGCGGGGCTAGAGCAAATGGGCGTTAGACTGGGCGGATATTCGCGGTTTGTAGCAATCACAAAGGTCATTCTTTCGTTGGTAGCGATCGGGTTGCTGGGAACTATATTTCTCATTACGAAAGAGGACAGTATCGACGGCGGGTTCACCTTTTCAAAGGTAGAGCTGGCTTCGCTTGAGTCTGGACTTAGCATAGACAAACCGCGCATGTTCGCAAGCAACCCAGAGGGTGATATATATAATTTCGTTGCGGACGCCCTGCTGCCGGATTCACTGACACCAAGTCTGGTAGAGGCGCAGCGTATTTCAGGCGAAATCAGATACCAAACTGGAAATACAATCCAACTGAGCGCTGGCAAGGCTGAGTTCGTGTTGGATGGGAATCTTTTGCGCCTAAGTGAAGGGATATTGGTCGCAATCTCCGATGGCACTCGGATTACTGGCGAGGGCCTGTTGGCCGAGCTGGATACGGGTGCGATAACCAGCAACGGCAGCATTTCGGCTAGCAGCCCGTTGGGCAGCATACAGGCGGGAAACTTCCGAGTAGACCGAATTGGCGCAGAAGATGAAGAAAAGCAGATGATTTGGTTTGAAAACGGGGTTATGCTGAGTTTTAAACCAGACAGTTGGACAAAAGAAGAGGCAACGGCCGAATGATAAAACCAGTTATATTAGCCACGTGTTTGGCTATTTTTCTTGCGATGAATATAGGCTCAGCGATAGCGCAGGGAGCGCAAGTTCCGTTTATAGGCTTGAAGCTCGCTGCAAATTCTACAGTCGATATATCAGCGGATTCCTTGAGCATAGATCAGGAATCTGGCATGGCGGTGTTTTCGGGTAACGTGGTTGTCGGCATCGAAAACATGCGTCTAAGCGCTGACTGGGTCGAGGTGGTTTACGCCACAGGCACTGGTGGAGGTGCTGGCAGAATCTCTGGATTGATTGCGACAGGAAATGTCGTGTTTTCGAACGGAGAAGAGGCTGCCGAGGCCGACGTTGCTAACCTTGATCTGGACGTAGGCGTCATCGTAATGACTGGCAATGTTATTCTGACTCAGGGCCAAAATGCGCTGTCGGGGCAGAGCTTGCGGATTGACCTGAACACGGGAACCGCTTTGATCGAAGGTCGTGTGCAGACCATATTCCAAACTGGAGGAGACGAGTGACCGAGGCGCCGAAACTTACTGTAACTGAGGGTTCTTCGGGGCTGATCGTTTCCCATTTGGGTAAAAGCTATGGTCGCCGTCCGGTATTGCGTGATATCTCGATGACGCTACATAGGGGCGAGGTGGTTGCATTACTGGGCCCAAACGGTGCGGGCAAGACTACCTGTTTCTATTCAGTCGCGGGGCTGGTTTTGCCAGATTTCGGTTCGGTTTCGATCGACGGGGTCGACGCAACATTGTTGCCGATGTATCGCCGCGCGAAACTGGGGATCGGATATTTGCCGCAAGAAGCTAGCATTTTTCGCGGCATGTCAGTTGAAGATAACATCCGCTCGGTGCTGGAGCTGTCAATTAAGAAGCGCGAGCAGCGCAACCATATCCTGGACGAACTGCTGGCCGAATTCTCGATCACGCATTTGCGGCGCGCAGCGGCGATTTCCCTCTCTGGTGGAGAGCGCCGTCGTGTAGAGATCGCACGTTGTCTGGCTGGTCAACCCAAGTATGTCCTATTGGACGAACCTTTTGCAGGGGTGGATCCAATCGCCGTGGGTGAAATTCGCGATCTGGTTTCTCACTTAAAAGACAGAGGGCTAGGTGTCTTGATAACCGATCACAATGTGCGTGAAACCTTAGATATTGTAGATCGCGCATATATCTTGCATGATGGGAAGGTTCTGAAAAGCGGAACGCCCGCAGACGTTGTGGAAGATAGTAATGTCCGTCGTGTCTATCTGGGAGAGAAGTTCCGGTATTGATGTGTCAGCCCATCCCAGTACTATAGGTGGGTGGATGGTCGAACTAAATACGGACGCATTGCCTAGGGCATTGGTAAACGAGAAATAGCATAGTGAAATTTTGGCTGACGGCACCATTGCATCTGAATTTGTGACCGAATGCCGCGCGAACGTAAGATTTCTGGTTAAAGCGATGGAGCAAAGGGCGCAAAACTATTCTGCGCGTTGATACAGTGATTATCCGGCATCAAAACAGGCTCTTTGACGAAGGCATCACCGGATTGCGTCCGTTGACGCTTGCGACTGTCGCGGAGGAGTTGGGGATACATGAATCCACCGTTAGCAGGGTCACGAGCGGCAAATACCCGTATTGCCTGCGTGGAACGTTTGAGTTGCGATTCTTTTTTGTGCAGAGAATCGGTCGGAATGATGGCGGTGGCGACATGGCCAGACCGGTCGTTCGCCAGAGAATCCGAAATATTGTTGGTGCCGAAGGGCAGGGAAAGGTGTTGTATGGCGAAAAATTAGCAAAAATATTGCAAGAAGAGGGTGTAGATGTTGCACGCAGGACCATTGCGAAATATCGTGAAGCCATGGGCATACCTTTTTCGAGTCAGCGGCTATGGGCACACACATAAAAGGTGTCGCGCTTTCCGCGTGTAAACCATTTTCGCTGTGATATTTGCGGTTGTTGACTCTTTTAACGCCAGCCCATAGGTTCCGCACGCTGTGGAGCCGAGAATTTTAACCCATCGTCGGACCATCGTTCGACTAACCTCGGGGAGATATCATGAAAATTCAGATCAACGGAAAACAAATCGATGTGGGCGCAGCCCTAACTGAACACGTGGAATCACATCTGGTGAATTCGGTAAAGAAGTATTCCGAACAACCAATTAATGCGAACGTAACCTTTTCCAAAAATGGCCATGAATTCATCTGTGATATCTCTGTGCATCTGTCTACAGGCTTGAATGCTCAGGCCAAAGGCCGTGCCGATGATGTTTATGATTCATTTGAAGGCGCGATAAGCCGTCTGGAAACCCAATTGCGCCGCTATAAGCGCCGCTTGAAGGGCCACCACAAGGACCGCAGCAAAGACCCGATCGAGGTTTGGGGCGTTCCGTCCTACGTTATTGCATCCAGTACGGATATGGACGAGCCTGACACATTAAAGCCGGTAATCGTTGCCGAAATGGAAACTAACGTTCAGTCTTTGTCGGTTGGTGAGGCTGTGATGCAAATGGAATTGACCAGTGCTAATATGCTCGTATTCCGCAACACCACACACGGAGGCGTGAACGTTGTTCATACCCGTGAGGATGGAAACATCGGTTGGATAGACCCACGCAACATTAAATAGTTCTTAACAACTATAAACTATAAAGAGACCCGATATGGAGCTTTCTGATATCCTGTCGGCGGACGCTGTTGTTTCGAAGCTGAACGCCACAAGTAAAAAACGCCTGTTGCAAGAAATTGCACGTGTGGCTGACGAAGTGTATGGCTTACCTTGCACGGAAATCTTCGCTGCGCTTCAGGATCGTGAGTTGCTTGGAGCAACCGGCGTGGGAAATGGTGTCGCCATTCCTCATGCCAGACTGGCATGTCTGGACGATGTGAAAGGGGTTTTTGTGCGCCTTGAGCATCCGGTCGATTATGAATCCGTGGATAGCCAACCAGTCAATCTTATCTTTGCACTATTAGCCCCTGAAGGAGCCGGCGCGATGCATTTGAAGTCGTTGGCGCGTGTTTCGCGTACACTTCGGGACGCGACTGTTTGTGCGAAATTACGATCCTCTAAAGACGCCAACGCGTTGTTTGCAATTCTAACGGCGATTCAGCCTTCCAAGGCAGCTTAATAATCGGTGAACCCAAAACGGGCATAGTCGCTTGAATAGGCTTTGCGCGCCAGATTTTCTGTCTGACACGAGCAAATTTCGTCCAGTGTGAAAATATGATCCGGCAGCCCGCGCCTCGTCAATCTCGTACTGGATCAGTGGGCGATCTACCAAGGCCATGAGTTTGAAGTCGCAAGCTTTGCAACAGCAGCTCTAGATGTTCAGGCCGCTTCTGGTTTCGAATTCTACACATTAAACGGGCGCGTTATTTTCCATGAATCGTAGTTGTTCTAACCCCTCCCAATGTTCGAGCTTACCTTCCGCCCAGAAGGGATACTGGCGCAATGCGGCAGTGCGATAGGCATAGACTCCGACGTGGTGGAGCACCGGGACATCTTCGTGGGGCTAAACCGGCGGCCTGTGTATGGCAGCACTTCCTTTGAGAAATAGAGCGCCTTGCCCGAAGCATCGAACACGGCCATGGTTCCGCCGACTCGGCCATTTTCGCGATCTTCTTGAAACCCGTTTAAAGCGGAAGCATCACATCGTAAAACCGGCGTCGCCATCGCGATATCAGGATCGTCCATGGCTGCAACAACCGCATCGACAAACCAAGGTGGCGTTAACGGGGCGTCGCCCTGCAAGTTAACAATTATTTCATATTCGTTAATAGTTTCAGCGACTTTCGTACATCTTTCGGTGCCGTTTTGGCACGAGACCGAGGTCATCACTACCTCGGTCCCGAATGCTTCGGCGGCGAATCTGATGCGGGTGTGATCCGTTGCGACGACCACTCGGTCAGCGGAGATGACTTGCTGCGCCGCCTCCCATGTACGCTGGATCAGACTGCGGGATTCCCCACCAGCGCCGCGTAATCCGGCCAACGGCTTCCCATCGAAGCGGTTAGACGCATAGCGCGCTGGAATGACCTGTACTACGGAGATTCAACCTCGGACCAACGCGACGCCCGGTGCATAGGCGATGAAGAAGGGGTTTTCGTAAATCGGTTTACCATATGTTAATGTGGTGTGGTCATCGAGCCGCACGACCTGCCCGCCCGCCCCCAGTAAAACAGCGTGTCCTGCGGCTGTATCCCACTCCATAGTGCGGCCAAGGCGCGGATAAAGGTCAGCTTCGCCTGCCGCTACCAAACAAAATTTCAATGACGAACCTGCGCTCTCGAAATCGTTAACTTTGTATTTACCGATGTAATTGTCGGTCGCCTGATCGCGGTGAGATTTGGATGCAACTACGGTTAATGAAGTGTTATCGGGGGTCGAGACAGAGATAGGTTTGATAACGCCAACATTTTCAGAGTCGAAAGCACCAAATTCTTCGACCGTTTTGCCGTCTGGCAATGTATAGAACAGCCGGTTTCTATTTGGCGCAAATACCACACCCAGTACCGGGGTGCCGTTTTCGATTAACGCAATGTTAACCGTGAAGTCGCCACGGCGATGCACGAATTCCTTGGTGCCGTCCAGCGGATCAACAATGAAGAAACGATCTGCGGAAATGCTGTGGCTGTCAGATTGCTCCTCTGTTACGATTTCAATGTCGGGGAACTCGGCGCGAAGACCCGCAAAAATCAACGCGTCGGCAGCCTCGTCTGCGGCGGTGACAGGGCTGTTGTCGGATTTCAGCTTAACATCGAAATCGTCGCCGTCATAAATACGCATAATTTCTGCTCCGGCCAGAATGGCCAGACGGCGGATTTCGGTGACTATCTTGGTGTTGGGCATTTCGTTAAGCCTTTTGCAAATCACGTTAACATAATGTTAAGGCTTATATGGACGTATGATGCGGTTTGGAGCAAGCTGCGTTTTCAGGCGCTAGGGAGCTTCAATGCATATCAACACCAGAGTTAACAAATCGTTACTATCAGCCGCGTTCGCGCTGATGAAACTGCTGTTCCACTCGATAGTGCGCAATGTACGAAAATCGAGCGGGAACGCGACGATGGGTTTGGCGGCCCCGCTGGGGGGGATGACGCTGCATCGGCCAATGAATACTGCGATTAACACTTTGGCCTCGATTATTGCGGGCCTTTACATGCAGGTGCTTGCGTTTGCGCTGATCCTAACGGTGGTTCACTCGTTGGGTGGCGGATTGGGAATTTACGATCCGATGGGGACGATATTTCCGATTTTCATGGTTTGGGCCAGCGGTGCAGCATTTGTTAGCCATTTTCCGCGCCACACAAGTATGGAATATCGGGTTTACTTATCGTTAACATTGATAATGATCGCGATGATGGTGGAATTCTGGCTCCGTAAAAATATGAGCCAAAGCTGGGGCAAGAGGTCAATGTTGTGAGCGATAAAGAACCAAAGGGCGCGCTGGCGCTGCAAACGATTGCGATGCCTGCGGATACGAACGCGAACGGTGATATTTTCGGTGGGTGGTTGATGGCGCAGATGGACCTAGGGGCCTCCGTCGTGGCGCGAACGCGGTCTAACGGCAAGGTTGCGACAGTGGCGGTTAATGCCATGACGTTTCATAAGCCGGTGCATGTGGGCGACGTAGTAACGATTTATTCAGAATTGTTAAAAGAAGGTTCAACTTCGATGCACGTTGGGGTCGAAGTTTGGATCACAAGGCTGCCCGAAGGTGTCCGCCTGAAGGTAACCGAAGCGAAGTTCGTCTTTGTTGCTGTTGATGGAAACGGCAACAAGCGGAATCTGGATTAGACGTTTATCGGTAACTTTTTCTTAAGGTTTATGAATCCGCTGCCGGAATCTGCAAAGAATCGGCACTTACATCAAAAAAACGTGAAAAAGATCCCCTGTAGGCGGTTGTAGCCTGCAAAAGCGCCTCCTATATACCCTTCAAACAATCCCCGCATTTGGGGTTACCATATAGGACGAAGTCCGGGGGCCATAATGGACCCGCGCTTCACACTCGCCGCTAGAAAGGAAGACACATGTCTAAAGTTATCGGTATTGACCTTGGAACTACAAACTCCTGCGTTGCCATCATGGATGGTGCTCAGGCTAAAGTAATCGAAAACTCCGAGGGTGCGCGGACAACGCCGTCTATCGTAGGTTTCACAGATGATGAGCGTCTGGTTGGTCAGGCTGCTAAACGTCAGGCTGTGACAAACCCTGAAAACACACTATCCGCCATTAAACGTCTTGTTGGCCGTCGCATTGACGATCCGATAGTAACGAAAGATATGGACATGGTTCCATACAATATCGTTGACAGTGGCGAAGGCGATGCATGGGTTGAAGCGCAGGGTGATAAATACTCCCCATCGCAGATCTCCGCGTTCATTCTGGGTAAAATGAAGGAAACCGCCGAGGATTATCTTGGCCAAGGTGTAACGCAAGCCGTTATCACCGTTCCTGCCTATTTCAACGACGCACAGCGTCAGGCAACTAAAGACGCGGGTAAAATCGCCGGTCTTGAAGTTCTGCGTATCATCAACGAGCCGACTGCGGCTGCGTTGGCATATGGCCTTGATAAAGAAGGTGGCAAGACGATTGCCGTGTTCGATCTTGGTGGCGGCACGTTCGATGTGTCCATCCTTGAAATCGACGATGGCCTGTTCGAAGTGAAATCGACTAACGGTGACACGTTCCTTGGTGGTGAAGACTTCGACATGCGTGTTGTCGAGTACCTTGCCAAAGAATTCAAGAAAGACACCGGCGTTGATCTGAAGAATGACAAAATGGCGTTGCAGCGTCTGAAAGAAGGTGCCGAGAAAGCGAAGATCGAATTGTCTTCGGCCACTCAGACCGAAATTAATATGCCGTTCATTACGATGGACCCGAAAACCAGCCAACCTTTGCACTTGGTCATGAAGCTGACCCGCGCAAAACTGGAATCTCTGGTTGGCGACTTGATCAAAGCCTCGATGAAACCTTGTGCGGCTGCGTTGAAAGACGCTGGCCTGACCAAGGGCGACATCGACGAGGTTGTTCTGGTTGGCGGTATGACCCGCATGCCAAAAGTTGTCGAGGAAGTGACTGCGTTCTTCGGTAAAGAGCCACATAAAGGCGTTAACCCAGACGAAGTGGTTGCGATGGGCGCTGCAATTCAGGCCGGCATTCTTCAGGGCGACGTGAAAGACGTTGTTCTTCTGGATGTAACGCCGCTGTCGCTTGGTATTGAAACATTGGGTGGTGTGTTTACACGCCTGATCGACCGCAACACCACGATCCCGACCAAAAAAGGCCAGGTGTTCTCGACTGCCGAAGATAATCAGAACGCTGTGACAATTCGTGTGTTCCAGGGCGAACGCGAGATGGCCGCTGACAACAAGATGCTCGGCCAGTTTAATCTTGAGGCGATCCCGCCAGCACCACGTGGTGTTCCGCAGATCGAAGTTGCTTTTGACATCGACGCTAATGGTATCGTTTCCGTGTCCGCCAAAGACAAAGGTACGGGCAAAGAACAGAAGATCACCATTCAAGCATCTGGTGGCCTGTCTGACGAGGATATCGAAGCAATGGTGCGCGAAGCCGAGGAAAATGCCGAGGCTGATAAAGAGAAGAAGGAAATGGTCGAAGCGCGTAACGCTGCTGAAAGCCTGATCCACAGCACCGAGAAATCGGTCGAGGAACACGGCGAGAAGGTTGATCCGACAACTGTCGAAGTTATCGAAATGTCGATCGTGAACCTGAAGGAAGCGCTGGAAGGTGACGATGCCGAAGCCATCAAGGTTCGCAGTCAGGATGTGACAGAAGCCGCGATGAAATTGGGCGAGGCCATCTACAAGGAACAGCAGGAAGCCGCTGAAGCCGAGGCCGCCACTGCCGAGGATGGTGTTGATGACAGCGATGTTGTTGACGCGGACTTCGAGGACCTCGACGAAGAAGACAAAGCCTAGACTGGCTTGCGACAATTCTGGCTCGCCCGTGATTGGGCGGGCCATTTTGTTTGGATAAGGAAGTTTCCGCATGGCGAAACGTGATTATTATGACGTACTCGGGGCCGATAGCGGCTCAGACGCCGCAGCGCTGAAAAAAGCTTATCGCCGCAAGGTAAAAGAATTGCATCCTGACCAAAATCAGGACAACCCGAACGCTGAAGAGCAGTTCAAAGAGGTTAACGAAGCTTACGACATCCTTAAGAACGCCGAAAAGAAGGCGGCCTATGACCGCTTTGGCCACGCCGCATTCGAGGGTGGCACCGGTGCCAGCGCAGGCAACGGCTTTCGCCCTGGTGGGCATGGCGATTTCGGCAGCGCGTTTTCGGATGTGTTCGACGATTTGTTTGGCGGCTTTACTGGCGGTGGTGGCCGTCGCGGTGGGCAACGTGCGACGCGCGGGTCCGACTTACGCTATAATCTTGGGGTTTCCCTAGAAGAAGCGTTCAACGGCAAGCAGGCAACAATCACGGTCCCAAGTTCGGTTTCCTGCGAAATGTGTAGCGGTACTGGCGCCGAGGGTGGTGCCGATCCTACGACTTGTCCGACGTGTTCAGGTATGGGCAAGGTGCGTGCGCAACAGGGTTTCTTTACGGTTGAACGTGGCTGTCCGACCTGTTCTGGTCGTGGCCAGATCATCAAGAATCCCTGTGGTGAATGTGCGGGCGCGGGGCGTGTTCAGCAGAACCGTTCCCTAAACGTTAATATTCCAGCAGGCGTGGAAACCGGAACGCGTATTCGTTTGGCAGCCGAGGGCGAGGCAGGACTGCGCGGCGGGCCGACGGGTGATTTGTATGTTTTCATCGAAGTTCAACCGCATGCAATATTCGAGCGTGAAAACCAGCATCTGTTCTGCCAAATACCGATTTCGATGGCCACAGCCGCGATTGGTGGCGAGTTGGAAGCGCCAACACTCGATGGTGGACGTTCCCGCGTGAAGGTTCCTGTTGGCGTTCAAACGGGCAAGCAACTGCGGCTTCGGGGTAAAGGTATGCCCGCGTTACGCGGTGGTGGAACCGGCGATTTGTATATCGAACTGGTCGTTGAAACACCTGTTAACTTGACTGCGCGTCAGAAAGAACTTCTTAAGGAATTCGAAGATCTGAGCAGTGAGAACAACCCTGCTACCAGCGATTTCTTCGGCAAAGTTAAGAACTTTTGGGAAGATATGAAGGGTTAACGTCCTCGTAAGATATCTTAAAGGCAAGATTAACAGGGATGACCCGAGCGGGCCGTCCCCTTTTTGTGTCAGGCGTGAATTGCGCCGTCGCCACAGGCCAATGCCGCTTCGCGAACCGCCTCGGAATATGTGGGGTGGGCGTGGCAGGTGCGAGAAATGTCTTCGGCGGAGGCGCCGAACTCCATGGCAACGCAAATTTCATGGATCAACTCGCCGGCCGCAGGACCCATAAGATGGCAACCCAAAATTCTATCGGTCGTGGCGTCAGCCAAAATCTTGACGAAACCTTCGCCAGCGAAATTCGCCTTGGCGCGACCGTTACCCATGAAGTTGAACTTGCCAACCTTATAGGCACGACCCTCTTCCTTAAGCTGCTCCTCGGTTTTCCCGACGGATGCAACTTCGGGTGCGGTGTAAATAACACCAGGAATGACGTCGTAGTTAACGTGGCCAGCTTGCCCGGCGATGGTTTCCGCCACAGCCATGCCCTCGTCTTCGGCTTTGTGGGCCAGCATCGGGCCGGCAATCACGTCGCCGATGGCAAAAATTCCCTCAACATTCGTTTGCCAGTGTGCGTCGGTTTGCACTTTCCCACGGTCGGTCATTTCAACGCCTATTTCGGACAGACCAAGACCATCTGTAAAAGGTTTACGGCCAGTGGCAACTAGAACCACGTCGGCGTCGATCGTCGCCTCGGTGCCTTTTTTGCGCAACTGGTACGTGACTTTCGCCTTGGTTTTGGTGGTTTCTACCTTTTGAACAGCCGCACCCATGATGAACTTCAGACCTTGTTTCTTCAGGCTGCGCTGGAAGGTTTTGCAAATCTCACCGTCCATGCCAGGGGTGATCTGATCGAGAAATTCGACCACAGTGACTTCGGAACCGAGGCGGGAATAGACCGAGCCAAGTTCCAGTCCGATCACGCCAGCGCCGATGACGACAAGTCTTTTAGGTACCTTTGGAAGGCTTAACGCGCCCGTCGAAGTCACCACGATTTTCTCGTCAACCTCTACGCCGGGCAGCGAGGATGGTTCGGAACCAGTTGCGATCACGATGTTTTTGGCGGTGTAAACCTCGTCGCCGACGGTCACCTCGCCTTTGCCGGAAATTTTACCCCATCCCTGAATATAATCGACTTTGTTTTTCTTGAACAGGAACTCGATTCCGGCGGTGTTGCCGTTGATCACACCCTGTTTGTAGTCCATCATTTTGCCAATATCGACCGAAGGGCTTTTGCCCATCAGGCCCATTTTGGTGAAGTTATGCTGGGCTTCGTGCAATGAATGCGATGCGTGCAGCAATGCCTTTGACGGGATGCATCCGACATTCAAACAAGTACCACCGAGCACCCCGCGCCCCTCTATGCAAGCCGTTTTCAGGCCGAGCTGGGCGCACCGAATTGCACCGACATAGCCGCCGGGGCCGCCGCCGATAATGATTACGTCGTAATTGGCCATGGGTGTTTCCTTTACACTTCGTTAATCAAGCACCGCTTCGCGGCCATCAATAAGGGCCAGTGTCGTGGTGAGGTTGGTGTCGGGTGAATTAAAAATCTCGATCGGCATGTTGCCGTCTCCGAGGGTGTTTAGCAATTTATTAAGAGTTGAGGCGTGGGGCGTGGCAAGGGTTATAGACGAGATACGCGCCCCCAAGTCTGCCATTTTTGTCGCCGGATGAATAGACATTTCAGACCATTCCATGATCATGGGCGCCGCACCTTCCAGAGGTATTGCGCCATCCTCACGAACCGCAAAACGCCATGTCATATCGCCTCGGGTTAGAGTTGTCGGAGAACCCAGATCAATGCCGAGAGATTTGGCGGTCGCGAGGTCTGTTTCTAAATCGTCCGAGTTAAGGATCCATGAATGTGGGCGCGGGTTGGTGAGTCGTGCATCGTCCAAACCGAACCAACGCGGGCGCATCGGTTTCGCCGCAGATGGGTTGACGGCGATAACTTCGAAAAACGTATCCTCACCCATCGACATAACCAGATTGTGCGTCCCCATCAGCGGATGCTCTCCACCGATTGGCACGGTTAGACCAGTTCGCACAGCCATATACGCGGCCCCCTGTTCAAGGGTCGCGCAACCGATAGCTATGTGATCGAAGCGAAGCATGGCTCTGTACCTTGCGGATTACAAATCCATCAACAGGCGACGGGGATCTTCCAGGGCTTCTTTCACCCGCACAAGGAACGTCACCGCACCTTTGCCGTCAACGACGCGGTGATCGTAGGATAGGGCCAGATACATCATGGGGCGGATGACGATTTCTCCGTTAACCACTACGGGTCGATCCTGAATTTTATGCATGCCCAGAATTCCGGACTGCGGTGGGTTTAGGATGGGCGAGGACATTAACGATCCGTAAACGCCGCCGTTCGAAATGGTAAATGTGCCGCCCTGCATTTCTGCCATGGACAGTTTTCCGTCACGGGCACGCCCGCCGAGTTCACCGATCTTCTTCTCGATATCGGCGAAGGACATTTGGTCAGCGTCGCGCACAACAGGCACTACGAGGCCCGATGGCGTTCCAGCCGCAACGCCCATATGGACGAAGTTTTTGTATACCACATCAGTGCCGTCGATTTCGGCGTTTACTTCCGGCACTTCTTTCAACGCGTGACAACAGGCCTTGGTGAAGAAGGACATGAAGCCCAGTTTAACGCCGTGCTTTTTCAAGAACAGGTCTTTGTATTCATTCCGGAGGTCCATGATCGCCGACATATCCACCTCGTTATAAGTGGTTAGCATGGCAGCGGTGTTCTGGGCCTCTTTCAGGCGGCGTGCGATTGTTTGGCGAAGGCGGGTCATTTTCACACGTTCTTCGCGGGCAGAATCATCCGCTGCGACAGGTGCGCGAGGTGCGGCCGGTGCCAGCGTGCCCGCTGGGGCCGGTGCGGTGGCGTTTTGCACGTCTTCTTTCATTACACGACCATCGCGGCCAGTGCCTTTTACCTGATCCGAAGTCAGGCCTTTTTCCGCCATCAATTTTTTGGCGGATGGGGCATCTTCGACATCTTTCGCAGGGGTGTCGGTGGCTGCGGGTG
>JAPYON010000097.1 GCA_029938175.1 Paracoccaceae bacterium
GGTTTCGAGACCCTTGAAATAGACGATGCACAAATGGTCGAGGCAATAGCCCAAGTTTCCCTCTATCTAACCGGCGAGATCCGCAAAGCGCCTTGGTTGCGTTGGGTTTTCTTAACAACCCTGATATCGGCATTAGCCGCGTTGTCCTACGTGACGCCGCAGTTACTGCGCGATCAGGCTATCCGTATCACTGGCCCAGAAAGCGCGCGAAAGCTGGGGGCAGATATGATTGCGACGCTCGGCATCCAGATTTGTCGGGAACCGCGGGCCGATGCCGCCAGAGACCTCTTTCAGTCGCGAGTTTTTCCGGAAGGGAGCGCCGTATTAGTAATAGCAAAAGATGATCCGAACACTAGCATTTTCCCCGGCGGCATTGTTTTGATCGCCGAAAAAACTCTGCGCAAAATCACCTCACCGACTGATCTTGCGCGCCTAACGACGTCGTTAATCGCAACCAACGACAACGTGGTGGCACAGCTTTTCGCGGCCAGCACTGTACGCGAGTTGTTGATGTATATTACCTCCGGCAAGCTCTCAAATATCCGCTTGGCTGAAGCCGCTGAAAACGCCGTAACGCAAGATCAAGTAATTGAGACGGTCACCGACGCACCAGCGACGGCGAACCAAGTTATCTTACGGGATCAAGACTGGGTTGCGCTACAGGGTATTTGCCTGGAATAACGCCTGCCCGCGCGTCCTAATTCACCCTGTCAGGCGGCTCTTTCCCATCAAAATACTGTTGGATATTTCGCAACGCTCGCATCCCCATTTCGACCCGCGTTTCCCGCGTAGAGGAACCCATATGCGGCAGCTTGATAACCGCAAAAAACGCTCTGGACCAAGGCCCAGAAGTTATAGAGATTCCTGGAAATCCAATGGGCGGCAGGGCGGCTGGTTGTAACATGTTGATCCGTGACGGGGCCACTTTAGTGCGGACCGCAGCCAACATTATCGAGGCGCTAGCCATTCCCCATCAGTCTCCGCCAGAGTCCCCGCCTCAAAACCAGCGTCGAAAAACTCAAACAAAGCGCTGCCCAAAACCCTCCTGTCTTTGATCGGCGCCTCGCCCATCCAAGAGGGCATTCTGGTGCGGCAAACGTTTCACCCGACGCAAGAAGTCATGTAAGCCCTCCTCTATCTGGAAGTTACGCAAAGAATTGAAAGGTGCGCTGGCGGAGGCATAGCCCTTATGCCGTGATGCTACGGCTTGTCTACCTTCTTAAGCCAGTGTCTCAGCAGTGCCTGCTCCTGCCGTTTGGCCTTCCCGCTCCAGTTTTTCGTACCCGGCGGGCGTTCACGCTGCGCTAACGGAATACTTTTACGCTCAGCCAAGTCCGCCGTAAAAATTGCAAAGCTGTACTTGCGGCCACCCCTTTCGAAATAACCTGCCAGTCCTCGAGTGAAATTCAGCGTTCCTGTCTTGGCAACAATCGAAGTCCCATCCATCTCCATCAGATCGCCCCTTCGATCAAGCAAATTGAAACGCTTCAAGAGCCCATTCAACTCAGATTGGCTATCGCGATGCGCCAATATCCCAGCCATCTGCGCAGCGCTCACTCGTGACAGATCAGTCAGCCCCGAATGATTTTCAAATTTGCCACCCGCCACCCCCAGGTTTTCCTGCACCCACTTCTCCATAACAAGCGTGGAACCCAGCAACGAGAACGGCACGTATCCAAGCGTTTGTGTCGCCGTTAATCCGATACATTCCGCTGTTAAGTTATTGGAATAATTCAACATCCATCTAAGTACCTCGTCCAATGGGTTGCTCTCGAATCGAGCCAACTCAGTCGTGGAAATCGGTGCTACCCCTCGTTCGTGTACAGGCAGTTTTAATCCGTAAACGGATGCCAGCGTCCGAAAAACCTCGCCCGCAGAATCGGCAGGTTGGCGCACAGGCAACCAACGCCCGCCCTCTTTGCCCAGCGCCGAGCGTGCTACTGACCAATGATCTCGACCATTTCGTTTGGAATATTTAAAAACCGGGGCGCCGCGATCTTCCGCCCGAATTCCTATCCAGCGAACCAGCGGCTTGTTCTGCACAGCGCGCGCATCCAGCGTCAGGTTGTAACCATCAACGGTTTGCTTCCATTTGAAAAATACCCTGTTAAAATTGAGGTTCAAACCGCCAATCGACGGGTTGTATCCCAGATGCACTGGCTGATCCGGATCAATCTGGTTGATGGCGGGCAAAGCCGAGTGATCCACGACAAACCGGCCTAAAATCCCGTGAACACCAGCATCCACTGCGGCGCTCGCCAACTCGGCCAGCTCGTCAGTGTCCAGCGCCGGATCCCCTCCGCCCACCAGATAAAGGTCGCCTTGAACTATACCGTCAACCGTTGGCCCAGCGGCCAGCAACCGTGTCACAAACCGATAGTCCGACCCCAAAACAGACCGCGCATAGATTGCTGTCACTATTTTGGTCACTGACGCGGGCGGCAAGGTCATATCAGGTTGGTACGAATCGAGCATTTTACCATTTTCCGCATCAAATAGCGCAAAACTGGTATTTTTCGATAAAGACGCGTCAAGCAGGCCAGCCGAACGTTGGAAACTTGCCGAACTTCGTAAAACCGGTCGGACCGCCGTATTTGGCGGTTCAGCCAATGCCAAACTTGGCAGCGCGGCGGCTGACGCAATGAAAATTCTACGATCCATCAGTAATCACGTTATTTCCAAGCCCCATCTGCACGAATTTGCGTTGACGAAATATCGACCACCGGCCCATCCAGCAAGCACCAAGATGGTGGCGTTTGTATCGGTAACGCCCGTGCCGACGCTGCAGGCAATCTGGCAAAAGAATACTTCACCGCCGCCCGTGATGCCCCTGCGTTCAGATGGTCGCCGGGCCGCGACGTTACGCCGATTGGCACTTTTCGAACAATAGCCTCCCACCGCTCCCATTTATGAAAATCAACCAGATTGTCGGCCCCCATAAGCCAGACGAAATTCACCGTAGGATAAATCTGCAACAAACGATCAATCGTATCCGCCGTGAAATGAGTCCCTAATCGCGATTCAATATCGGTCACTTCTACTTTTGGGTGCTGCATAATCTTCCGACACGCCGCCATGCGCCGATCTATCGACGCGGGCCCTGTAACTTTCAGCGGATTACCTGGGCTAACCAACCACCAAACCCGATCCAACCCGAACCGCCGCAGTGCCTGCTGCGTGATATGCACATGCCCCGCATGCGGCGGATCGAACGAACCGCCCAGCAGGCCGACCCGCATACCATCAAAAGCTTTCGGAAATCCTAACATGCCACCCTTTTCCCCGCACAAATCTTTCCTGTCAACGCTTATGCATTGCCCCGCCCCCTGCGTTTGGATAAAACGCCCCAAACGAATTTACTCAAAGGGTGGCACCATGGCTTCTTATCAATACGTTTACCATATGGAAGGGGTCTCCAAGACCTACCCCGGCGGCAAGAAATTGTTCGAGGACATCCACCTTTCCTTCCTGCCCGGCGTAAAAATTGGTGTTGTTGGCAACAACGGTGCCGGTAAATCGACGCTGATGAAAATCATGGCCGGCCTCGACAAAGATTTTTCAGGCGAGGCATGGGCCGCCAAGGGGGCGCGTGTTGGCTACCTGCCACAAGAACCCAAGCTCGACGAGACCCTAAGTGTTCGCGACAACGTCATGCTCGGAGTCGCCGAAAAAAAGGCCAAACTTGACCGTTTCAACGAAGTCGCCATGGAAGTCGCCGACAATTATACTGAAGAGCTGATGGAGGAAATGACCAATCTCCAAGACGCCATCGACGCCGATAGCCTTTGGGATCTCGACAGCCAGATCGACGTCGCTATGGAGGCACTCGGTTGTCCGCCCGACGATTCCGAGATTTCCACACTTTCAGGTGGCGAACTGCGCCGTATTGCCCTTTGTAAACTGCTGCTCGAAGCCCCTGATATGCTGCTTCTCGATGAGCCGACCAACCATCTGGATGCCGAAACTATCGGCTGGCTACAGAAGCATCTTATTGAATACAAAGGCACAATCCTGATCGTAACCCACGATCGGTATTTCCTTGATGACATCACAAGCTGGATTCTGGAACTTGACCATGGCCGTGGTATCCCATGCGAAGGCAACTATTCCACGTGGTTGGAACAGAAGGCAAAACGTCTGCAGCAAGAGGCCCGCGAAGACAAATCCAAGCAGAAAACGCTGGAGCGCGAGCTGGAATGGATGCGCCAGTCGCCCAAAGCCCGCCAAGCCAAATCCAAGGCCCGCATCAATTCGTATAACGAAAAAGCCAACCAGTCCGAGCGCGAGAAAATGGGCCGCGCCCAGATCATTATTCCTAATGGCCCCCGCCTTGGCTCCAAGGTGATCGAGGTCGAAAACATGTCCAAAGCCTTTGGCGAAAACCTGTTGGTCGACGACCTGACTTTCAGCCTGCCACCCGGCGGCATCGTCGGCGTAATCGGCCCCAACGGCGCGGGTAAATCGACCTTGTTCAAGATGTTAACGGGCCAGGAGCAACCCGGCGGCGGCTCCGTCAGCTTCGGCGACACGGTGCAATTGTCCTACGTCGACCAATCCCGCGACTCACTCGCCGACGGCAAAACCGTATGGGACGAGGTCTCGGATGGCCTCGATATCATAAAACTGGGCGACGCGGAAATGAACTCGCGTGCGTATGTCAGCGCATTCAATTTTAAGGGTGGCGACCAGCAAAAGAAAATCGGCATGCTGTCGGGCGGCGAACGCAACCGAGTGCACCTCGCCAAACTGCTCCGCTCGGGCGGCAACGTCCTACTTCTGGATGAGCCTACAAACGACCTCGACGTCGAAACCCTGCGCGCACTCGAAGACGCCCTAACAGGTTTCGCCGGCTGCGCCGTAATCATCTCGCACGATCGCTTCTTCCTCGACCGCCTATGTACCCACATGCTGGCATTCGAGGGCAACAGCCACGTCGAGTGGTTTGAGGGAAACTTCGAGGACTACGAAGCCGACAAAATCCGCCGCCTAGGACCGGATTCGGTTAATCCGAAGCGGGTGAAGTATAAGAAGTTCACGAGGTGAGAGAGATGTCGGGAAATATTCCAAGAGAGGCGTTTTCCCGACTCTCGGCCTATGTCTTTGTGCTCGATCGTTATTTTTCAAAGATTTTGCAATTATATGCCACCTATTGACTACTGGTCCGAACTGAAGCGGTAACTTATTTACAAGACGATGATGGCCTCCGAGCATTAGCTAACCTCAATGTGTCAATTCCAAATTCTCTCGGGCTTCAATTACTCAGCATGTGGGAACATCCAAAAGAAACGCCAATTTGACGTATAGCTATCCTTCAGCCGTAGCACTGTTCACAAATGTGGAAAAATTTTCGGAAACTTGGCGGTACCAAGACGGAAAACTGAACATCACGAAGATAATCAACAGCTTTCGAAACTCATTTGTCTTAGCGTACGCGTCACAAAGTCTGAAAAATTCGAGGCCGGAAATTAGAGGAAAAAAGTTCCCCGAACCGGTCCGCGGAGACTTGGATCGACTCTTCGTTTGTACGGCGACGGCACAAAAACTTATTTTTTCAGCAGCTTTCGGCACGCAAGAGTTTGGTTTTTCGCAGAAGTTTAGAAGAATGGAGAAGTTTTCGAAAAAAATTCTTGGGGATTTTGGGGTTGAATTATCACCAAAGTTTTATATCCAAACTCCTAGTCGTGAGGCTAGATTTACGCAAGCACAATAACGCAGAATGCCGAATTCGCCCCCCTCACCACTCTCGTCCAACCTCCATCGGTGCGCGGGGACCGCACACC
>JAPYON010000212.1 GCA_029938175.1 Paracoccaceae bacterium
GATATATCCTGCACAGCGTTCACTTCATTTTCTTTTGCGTTTGCTGCAGTGTTAGCGCGACGTTGCGTTGAGTCTAGCCAGCCTTGCATGTCTGCTAAGATCTCAGCTGCACTTCGCTTCTTTACCGCAGCTGCAATCGTCTCCTTCGCGTCGTCTTCGGGTGGAATGTCAGCAACCGATGCAATCGCTTCTATCCACATAACTTGCTGTTCTTCGTCGAGTGCTTTGGGAACCGCGATTGTCTTTATCTTACCGAACCGACGCATGATTGCCTCTTTAGTCTTGGCTGCGTTTCGGTTCAGAAGGTCACGCATAGAAACACTGGGGATCACATGTTCACAGCCATCCAGTAACTCGCGCAGGTCGTCTGACTGCACAGGAGACGAAGGAAGTTTCTTACCTGCGTTCGCACTGTATTCTGTTGAGATGGTGCCGTTCGATAGGCGCGCAGTGATCTTACGGTCACCCTTGGGCACAAAGCCTGTAATATCTTTTCCGTGTACGAGGCCGGGGAGCTTCCCAGTCTGCGCTAAGATTGCGGCCTCGATGCCAGCTGTCTTGCCTTGCTTGTTGCCGCCAACAAACATGTTCAAGCTATCAAGCTCTACGTCTATCGGTACTTTTACGTTTGATTCTAGTCGAGTGTAGAAATGTGCTGTAGTCATTTTGGGTTCTTCCTTCTTGGTACGGTCTGTGGGTCGCATGATAACGACCATTGATGGAAATGTTGCTGCGTCACGGGGTCCATCCGGACGCTCGAATTTGAGCCGGCCTTGTAAATAGCGCACTTCGGCTTGCTCATAAATATAGTCATGGAACCAACGTGTGTCAGTCCGCGAGGGAATAAGGACGACGACGGTAGCACCTTTGGTCGCTTCGGCTCGGGCCTTCGCGATCCAGACGCCCATGCCCCTACCGTAAGGTGGGTTGAGGAACACGCTACCGAAGGGATGCCACGGTCGCGAGAGTGCATTGTCCACCTTGTCATAATAAAATGAACACTTCCTGTTCCATTCAGACGCGCAAGCATCTAACTGGAAATCAAACTCCTTATCTAGCGCCGCAAATACATCAGGCGGCGTTGCCCAGTCTTCCTTCTCGGACTTAAATAGGACCG
>JAPYON010000098.1 GCA_029938175.1 Paracoccaceae bacterium
TATTCAACCCTATACAGGGCCACCGACGCGGCCCTCGCCATCGCTCGACCTGGGGTGACTTGCGCAGACTTTTATGCCTCGATGGCAAAGGTCATAGATCAAGAAGGCGGCGATGTCGGGCGTTTGGGACATGGCCTTGGAACGCAGTTGACAGAGTCCCCCTCGATCGTTGCATTTGACCAAACCGAGATGCGCGCAGGGATGGTGATGACGTTGGAGCCCTGCATGGTTATAGAAGGGCAAAAGATTATGGTTCATGAGGAAAATATCCTGATCGAAGCGGGGCCACCTCGTTTGTTGACAGAACGTGCGCCAGTTGAAATTCCGGTCATCGGGTGATGTTATGAAGCTACCATTCACTCTTGATAAATGCACAGCATCGACCGCGGCACTCGGCCTGATCGTGCTAGAGACAGACGAAACAATCGAAGCTGAATTTCGCGCTCTGTTTAACCAGCCCGGCATAGGCCTGTTTCATGCGCGTATTCCTGTGGCGCAAGAAATTACGCCCGAAACCTTGCCGGAAATGGAGGCCGCCCTGCCGGCGGCGGTCGGGCTACTGCCCTCGGCGTTTCCGATGGATGTTATCGGGTATGCCTGCACGTCCGGTGCAACTGTTATAGGTGCGGATAATATATCCCGAATGGTTACCCAAATCTTTCCAAACGCTAAAACAACCGACCCGATAACGGCCGTAATGGCAGCCTTGGAGCATTTGGGGATGCGCAGAATCGGGCTCGTCACGCCTTATGTGGAAGATGTATCTGCAGCGATGATCAATCTATTGCAAAGAAACGGTTTCGAGGTCGTGAACTTCGGGTCTTTTGAACAAAAAGAAGACGCGATTGTTGCGCGGATATCGCCCGACTCTATTTACAACGCCGTTTGCGATATCGGAGCGGCTGATAATGTGGAAGCCGTGTTTGTTGCGTGCACCAACCTACGAACCTTCGACGTGATAGAACGCGCAGAGGAGCGCATTGGAAGGCCGGTGGTTTCAAGCAACCAAGCACTTGCATGGCACATGGCCGAGTTGGCCGACCTCAAGGACCCAATAACGGGTCCGGGAAGCCTGTTTACTAAGCGATAAGGTCCGAAATACCTCTGATTTAGCCATGTTCAAATTAGGCGCTGGTACCATTTTTCAGAGTATTTTTGACATACTTCAGAATGGGTTACGAACAAAGCAAAGGCACGGCCAATAAGGCGATCAACAGGGCTATAATAGTTCGCTTCAACACAGGACTCCGGTCAGATGGCCTATTCCGGTATCACCTTTACGTATTGAGGCGTCAAGCCATCAGAGATGCCATCATCCATGATCGTACAGGTCAGGGTGCGTAGCACCCCTCCTTTATACAGTTGCGCTTTTAACTTTACCCCACTTCCACCTTGGCCATCGCAGCCAAATTGGCTTTTTCACGCTCGACGGCGGCAAGCACGATACGTGTTGTTTCGGGGGACAAATCCAGTGCAAGGGCCGCCTGATGCCCTTTCGTAGACATTTTTCGAAGGGTTTTACCAACGATATCAATCAGCTTTTCGTCATCATAATCAGAATACTTGGCAACAAAGTCATCCCAGTAATAGCCAAGAAATACAACATCAACGACGTTTTCTAGCGCTTGCGACTCGGCGTCTTTTTTCAACGATTGTTTTTTGAGAAACATTCCGACACGGGCAATGTCATTTTCGCCGTAACCTTTGAGAGACATGATATCCCCAACCAGCTCGGCATGCATTTTGCGCAAAGTCAGGCGCCATTTTTGATACCCCTGGCGATTTTTCGGATATTGATCCCGTGGAATTTTCCAACGGCGGATGTGCTGGGCCCGCGCAGCGATGCGAAGCAGCTCGGATGCGTCAGGGTACATTTCTGTCATCGTTTCGGTCATCCGGTCGGCATAGACCGTCTCAAACGGATATTCGGTTCCCTCTACAGTGATAAGACGAACATCCTCGGCGTTGGCCTCGTCAATTGCTGCAATCACTGCCTCGAACTGGCTGGAATTTGTGGTTGTCATTTCGCTGGTTCTCCTGATCCTGAAAGCGTTCCGTCCCCGCACACAAATTGCGCGACGAAGCCGAGGACTGGATAACCGGCTCGATCGTTAGTGTTGCAGTTTTAGATTCCGGGCGCGACGATTATCACTACACTCAGGCCCAATCCTACGATTGCTGCTGTAAGTATTATAAAATCTACGGTAATGGCGCCAGATTCGTCGCGGGCGAACCGCTTGAGGGTTTTAAAAACCATAATAAACTACATTTTACTTCTCTCGACGCCGAGAGATTTACAATAAAACAACTCTACACATACAACATACGGGGTTAACGAATCTTTTACACCTATATTTTGTCCAGAATGTGGTGCCCGACTTTCTTGTCCCATTTATCGCCCCTGAAATTTTTTCAATTTCTTTTAAACATGGCGGATATTGTCACACCCGGCTTTCACCCATTGAACATAGACTAAAATATATTAACTCTGGGTTAACGAAATCAAAGGAAGAAATTATGAACGATTCATTCAGCATTGACGTGACCCTGCAAGACAGCTTTGACGAGGCGATCGAAAAAGTTACCGAGGCGTTAAAGGTCGAGGGCTTTGGGGTTTTGACCCGTATCGACGTTAACAATGTGTTAAAAGCCAAGATCGATGTGGATTTCCGCCCCTACACGATTCTGGGCGTCTGCAATCCCGTTTTGGCGCACAAGGCGTTAACCGCCCGATCAGATGTGGGCCTGATGTTGCCGTGTAACGTGACCGTCGAGACTGCAGCCGAAGGCGAATGTCTGGTGCGTTTCATTGACCCTGACAAGATGATGAGCTTTGGCGTACTGGGTGATAATGCCGATCTGGTAAAAATAGGTGGCGAAGCAGCTGAACGCATCGGTCGTGCTGCCGCCTCGCTGGGTTAAAGCACCCCAAGGGCTGAAAGTTCCGCGCGCAAATTGCCAGGAATTTCTTCTTCATCTTCACGATACAGGCCGATGTCCTTTGGGGCGTCGGCCTTCTTCAAATAACGCCAGCCCTGAAATGGCCGTTTGCGATGCGCTTCGGTTAGCACAATCTGTGGATCAAATATCAAGCGACAACGGCGGATGCCATCTGCACCGATAACTTCGTCCATCCGCCTGATCGTTTGGCGGGCAAGGATCAAGCCTTTAAAAACCCAATATAACGAACCCCCATCCAGCAATTCTGCCTCGCGCTTTGGCCGCATACGGGTGGTATGAGACGGCTCGAACATCTCACCCCGCGCCGATGCTTCATCCGCACGAATTTGCCGCCAATCGGCCAACTCACTGACCTTTTCGACGCCCACACAAAGCTTAATAAGATGTAAATCACCGCTCATTCGCTCTGTTTAACAGAGCCTTCGAAACTGTCCATGGGGATTGCCAAAACGCTTACCCCGTTCTAGGTTAGTTCCCCTACCCGCTTTTTGAGGAACCCGCGCATGTCAGCATTCGCCGCCCCTATTTCAAAGTCCATCTGGGACATGAAATACCGTTTTAAAACGCCCGAAGGCGTGGCGATCGACGAAACGGTTCAAGACAGCTGGCGTCGCGTCGCCCGTTCCTTGGCATCCACCGAAGAAAATCCAGAAAAGTGGGAAGTCGAATTTTACGATGCACTGGAAGATTTCAAATTCCTGCCTGCTGGCCGCATTCTGGCAGGTGCAGGTACGAAACGGTCGGTCACGCTGTTCAACTGTTTCGTCATGGGCACAATTCCCGATTCGATGGGCGGTATATTCGACAGTTTGAAAGAGGCCGCGCTTACTATGCAGCAAGGCGGCGGCATCGGGTATGATTTCTCGACTTTACGCCCCAAAGGATCGAGCGTTGTGGGTGTCGGCGCGGATGCATCAGGTCCACTTTCGTTCATGGATGTGTGGGATTCCATGTGCCGCACGATTATGTCGGCGGGCTCTAGACGGGGGGCAATGATGGCAACGATGCGTTGCGATCACCCCGATATCGAAGATTTCATTACCGCCAAACAGGATGCTGCTCGGCTGCGAATGTTCAACCTTTCAGTGTTGGTGACAGACCCGTTCATGCAGGCGGTTAAGGCCGACGGCCCATGGGACCTGATGTTCAATGGAAAGGTCTATCACACCATTCAGGCCAAAGACCTGTGGAATAAAATCATGCGATCAACCTATGATTTTGCCGAACCGGGTGTGATTTTCATCGATCGCATTAACCAGAAAAATAATCTCAATTACGTTGAAAGTATCGCAGCTACCAATCCGTGTGGCGAGCAGCCTCTGCCCCCTTACGGCGCGTGCCTGCTGGGGTCGATCAATCTAGCGCGTTTGGTTTCCGACCCGTTTGAGGATGCTGCCGCGATGGATGAAGCCGCGCTGGCGCGTTTGGTTACTACCGCCGTGCGAATGATGGATAATGTTGTTGATACCAGTCGATTCCCGCTGCCGGAACAACAAGCCGAGGCCATGGCAAAGCGCCGTATCGGACTGGGAGTAACCGGACTGGCGGACGCGCTTCTGATGTTGGGACTGCGATACGGTTCCGACAAGGCCGCTCAGCAAACCGAGGAGTGGTTGAAGGCAATCGCGCACGCGGCCTATCTGGCATCCGCAAATTTGGCCCAGGAAAAAGGCGCGTTCCCGCTGTTCGATGCGGAACCTTATCTGGCTGGTGATACGATGCAGGCGATGGATATCGAGGTTCGCGAAGCCGTTGCCAAGCACGGTATCCGTAACGCTTTGTTAACTTCTATCGCCCCGACCGGAACGATCAGCCTATATGCAGGCAATGTTTCTAGCGGGATCGAGCCGGTGTTCGCATATGCCTATACGCGCAAGGTCTTGCAAAAAGACGGCTCGCACACCGAAGAAGAAGTCGAAGACTACGCAGTCAAACTCTGGCGTGAAAAGTTCGGCGATGTGGAACTTCCCGATCATTTCGTTAACGCCCAGACGCTTGCCCCGATTGATCATGTACGTATGCAGGCAGCGGCCCAGAAGTGGGTGGACTCGAGCATCTCGAAAACTATCAACTGCCCTGAAGACATCACCTTCGACGCGTTTCAGGAAATCTACCTTGAAGCATGGGAAACTGGCTGCAAAGGTTGCACCACGTATCGTCCAAATGACGTCACCGGATCCGTCCTGAGCGTTAGCGAAAAGGTCGTGGCAAAGTCCGAGACCGAAGCGCCGGATCACGCCGGTGAGGTGATTTATCTGTCCGAACCGTTGGACCGGCCTGAAAACCTGCAAGGGCAAACCTATAAAATTAAATGGCCCGAGAGCGAACACGCGATCTACATTACCCTCAACGACATAGTCATAGGCGGCCACCGCCGCCCGTTCGAAGTGTTCATCAATTCCAAAAACATGGAGCATTTCGCGTGGACCGTAGCCCTGACCCGCATGATTTCCGCGGTGTTCCGGCGTGGAGGTGACGTGTCCTTCGTAGTTGAGGAACTGAAAGCCGTTTTCGACCCGCGCGGCGGTGCATGGGTTGGTGGCAAATACATTCCCTCGATTCTGGCAGCAATAGGCGGCGTGATTGAACGGCATATGATTGATACCGGCTTTATAGCGGGTGAAGGCATGGGGTTGAAAACCGACCCACAATCTGAATCCGTTGCGGTTGGCGAACGCCCCCGCGGGCCCGCTTGCCCAAGCTGTGGGCAGTATTCCATGCGAATGATCGAGGGATGCATGACC
>JAPYON010000099.1 GCA_029938175.1 Paracoccaceae bacterium
GGCTAGTATCTCGCCAACAGGTCTCGCAGGCAGCGAGAGCGGATTGAGACCGGCGCTAGAGGCTCTGGGGCAATTATTAGCGACCCCCGCGGGGGTACCTTTACTTGGCAAAAGCCGTGTGAACGGGGCGATAAGCATCCTTGAGACTAAGCAAACCGACACGGCATTGTATCTGCTGGTCGAGGATACGGCGTTCAGCGATAATGCCGGTATTTCAAACCGCTATTGGCGGGCATTTAGCGAAGTTAACGGCAGGCTGGTTGCGCTTTCGGTGACTGGATATTCTGATACCGACCCCGACGAGGACCGCAGCCTTCGGGTTATCCGCGCGTTTATGCAGTCCATCGTAGATGTTAACACGGTGTCATGAGGCGGTCAGCCAAACCACCATACAAGGCACCCGCGATTGAGGTGCCAGAGGACTTCGAACTGCCTCCAATAATGCAGTGGGGGTTCACGCCCAATTTGCATAATAGCGTGACCGAGGGCGGGATGTCTGGTGAAATCCTGACAGGCACCACGCTTGGACCGCATGTAACGTTGCATTGCGACGGCGAAGGCGCTGTTTTTTAACCAAGAATACCAACGGTTATGGCAGCGGCTTGTCCATTGAATTCAATGAGTTTGGCGGCAGTTTTTCTCGCTGGTGTTCGAGTTGCCGACAGAGGGCGCGTTGGCACTGGGCCGTCAGGACTTATTGCGATTTGCTTTGCAGTCGCAAACGGACGCACCGTTCTAGGCCTATGCCCGCCTTATTCTGGGTTGCGGCTCAACACTGAGCAGATCGTTAGGGTAATTGAAATCGGCCAGATACAAAGCTTCGCCGAGTTTGCCATTTTCCACACAGGTTTCGAACCTAAGCGCGCAAAATCTGCGTGGATTGATTTGATAATAAACCAACCAGCGGACCGACGGTTCCTGCTGGAAGAGGTTGTAATTCTACGCCGCGCCCGCCTATAGCTTTCGGGTTGATCGGTTCTGCGCGGCGGGTTAGCGTTTAGCCGAATTTAAAGGGGCATTATTATGAAATTAACTGTTCTATCATTCTGCATTTTCTCGTCTCCGTTGGTGGCGCAAACCGTGCCTTGCGCTGGCTCGTTCTCAGACTTCTTGAACGGCGTACGTACCGAAGCTTTGGCGGCAGGATATTCGACTGGCGCGACAAGTGCGGTGCTTAACGGAGCGCAAATCGACCCCGACGTCCTGTCTCGTGATCGGGCGCAAGGCGTGTTTAAGCAGACGTTTCTAGAGTTTTCGCAACGCTCTATCAGCAGTTACCGCATGTCGCATGGGGCCAAAAACATGGATCGCTACGGTGATGTGTTCGATCGTGCCCGCCGAGAATTCGGAGTGCCAGCCGAAGTGATCACCGCATTTTGGGCGCTTGAGACAGATTATGGCGCGGTGCAGGGGGATTTCAACACGGTTAACGCGTTAGCGACACTGGCGCACGATTGCCGTCGCCCGCATTTGTTCCGACCACAGCTGTTGGCCGCTATCGCAATGGTCGAAAACGGAGATCTCGATCCCGCCACAACTACGGGCGCGTGGGCAGGGGAAATCGGGCAGGTGCAGATGTTGCCTGACGATATTCTTACACGCGGAATCGATGGCGATGGAGACGGCCATGTGCGTCTAAAAATCAGTGCACAGGATGCGATTATGACGGCGGCGAACCTGATCAATTCACTAGGCTGGTACGCTGGTGAGCCTTGGTTGATCGAGGTGACTTCCACTGGAAGCACGCGTTGGGATCTGTCGGGCTTGAAAACGAAATTGTCCGTTTCCGAATGGAAGGCGATGGGGGTCAGCGCGCGGAATGGTAATATGCCATCTGGGGGCACACAGGCATCTTTGTTGGTTCCACAGGGTCGTAACGGACCTAAATATCTGGCGTTTCGTAATTTCGACGTCTATCTGGAATGGAACCAGTCGTTTATCTATTCGACCACAGCTGCCTATCTTGCAACCCGTTTAGGCGGCGCGCAGCGCTATGATGCAGGGTCGCCGGATCAAGGGCTTAATGATGGGCAAATGAAACAGTTGCAGCAGATTTTGACGGATCGCGGGTATGACGTTGGCAAGATAGACGGCATCCTCGGCGGTGGAACAAGGGCAGCGGTTCAAGCGGAACAAATACGATTTGGAATGCCCGCCGATGCGTGGCCGACTCCAGCTTTGCTGGCGCGGTACTAAGGGCGAACGTCGAAATACAACTGCGCGACTTTGAGTTTGAATAACAATTCGTTTATGTCTGATATGCGGGTGGTCAAGAATGCAATCACTTCGTCGGACGGATCCTCCGCGAGGAGCAGCAGTATCTCAACTTTTTCTTCTTCCAGCGCGGTTATTTCCTCGCCGATCTCATAGAACCGCAGGCCGTAAAGATTCGCCAACTTTAATTCGGTAACTTGCGAGGCTGGACACACCGCGTTCAGTTCTGCCCCTTGACGGCCTGATAAATAGGAATTTAGTGGAGTACAGTACTGCTTAAGCCCCTCGACCCTTCCAAGCAGCCACGCGCCCGAGTTCGGGGCGATGCCATATTCACCACAAGCCTCGCGGTGTTGATTCAGATGCGTCTCGTATCGCCCGCGCACACCGTCGTTGAGCCCTATGCTTTCCCAGTCGCCGGTGCGACACGCTTCTTCGGTTAAGCTGGCGCAGGACATCAACAGAATAACTGGCGAAATGGTAAGGAATTTCATGAACATCGGATGGGCCCCAAGTTTGTTATACATTTCGCAATATATAGCAGGATATATATCGTGGATAGGTAATATTTTGGTTTAAGCGACTCTGGAAGACTGTTAGTATCGCGCAGTTAAGTACGGGGGACATGCACTTGTTTACAACGGCATCATGGCTAAAAACGGGATGGTGGCTGATCGGGTTGATAGGCGTGTTTTCGCTGCTGTTCCTGACGATCCCCCAAATAGATCTGTGGTTCTCGGCGTTGTTTTTTGAACAGGTCGATGGGTTTGCGCATGGACCCGATGCTATTTTCGGGGTTGTTCGGAACATTCTGATGTACGGGCTGATGTTGGTGGCATTAGGGACGATCCTGTTGCTGCTTCGCAATCTTGCGATCGGTAAGCGACGTGCAGTTTCACTGAATGTTTGGGGCTTTATGGTGGCCAGTATTATGGTCGGGCCACTGGGCTTGGTTAACGGAATTCTCAAGACTTATTGGGGGCGGGCACGGCCCTTCAAGGTTGAATATTTCGGTGGAGACAAGATCTTTACACCACCGATGGTGATGACCGACCAGTGCGACGTGAACTGTTCGTTTGTGTCTGGCGAGGGCAGTGCGATTTCGACCGCATTGATCGTATTGGGTATAGCACTTTGGGCGAATATGACGGCAACGTGGCGCGCAATCAGTATGTATTTTTTGCTACCCCTCGGCCTGTTCGGAATTGCGCTGCGGATCATCACAGGGCAGCATTTCCTAAGCGACACGGTGTTTGGCGCACTTTATTGCGCCCTGATCATCTGGTTCTTTTACGGGTTTTTCAAAATGTCGGACCATTTGAATGATTTGACGTGGTCCAACTTCAAGAAAGATATGTCAAAGGCGTAGCGCCCGAATGAAGGCGCGGTCGCCGGGATTGAAGACTTGAGTGGCGGCGGTTTCAGGGCTCATCCAGACGGCTGTGTGTCCGGACTCTAGCGGTTCTGATTTTTGAATGACGGCGCGACACAGGAAAATATGACAGACTTTTCGGGCGCTGATATCGTACTCGGGCATATAAGTGTAATACACGAATGCACCGAGTTTTCGTTCTATATCAATGGTCCAGCCGGTTTCCTCATAGGCCTCTCGATGCAGTGCAGTCGACGCGTTTTTGCCTGTGTCGATGCCCCCGCCCGGTAATTGGAATTCAAAAAACGGGGCGCTTTGGTGGGTGATCAGTAGGTCGCGACCTCGGCGAATAATTCCGTAAGCGCCGGGTCGAGTGATGTAGTTTACGCCTGCTACGGGGGGTGTGCCAAATCTTCTCATACATCAACAAAACATAAACTTTAAGAAAATGCACCCGCCCATTTGCACTTGGGGGCGGGAAGGCATATCTAGCGGTTCGGACCAATTAGGGAATTGTTAACATGAACACTGCGAACCAGATTGTATGGGATGACACCATCCTGCCATTTCAGCTTGATAATGCTGATGTTCGTGGACGTATGGCGCGGCTGGACGGGGCTTTGCACGAGATATTGGGGCAGCATAATTATCCTGCGCCAGTGGCCGGATTGATCGCCGAGGCAGTGTTGCTAACGGCGATGATCGGGCAGACGATCGGGTTGCGCTGGAAGTTGTCGTTACAGATACGCGGTAACGGGCCGGTCCGGTTGATCTCGACGGATTATTTTGCGGCCGAGAAGGACGGTGAGCCCGCAAAAATTCGCGCCTATGCCAGTTATGACGCCGAGCGTTTGGCTGATGCAGACGGGACCCCGTTTGAGAATATTGGTACCGGAATGTTTGCCGTAATTATCGACCAAGGTACCGGAATGCAGCCCTATCAGGGGATCACGCCGCTGGCGGGCGGGTCGCTGGCGGCTTGTGCTGAAACGTATTTTGCTCAATCAGAACAGTTACCTACGAAGTTTGCGATTGCGATGGGGCAGGCCAGTATGCCTGGTGAAGCGGCTGAATGGCGGGGCGGGGCGGTGATGTTGCAACATATGCCAAAGGCTGGTTTGCACGCCAAGGATGCCGCTTCGGGTGATGGTGGATTGTTGAGCGGAAGCGATCTGGTTGACGGCGATGATGCGGACAACTGGAACCGTGTTTCGATCCTATTGGATACGGTTGAAGTGACTGAATTGATCGGGCCGCATGTGTCGCCTGACACGCTTTTGGTGCGGCTTTTCCATGAAGAGGAACCTCGTATTTTTGATTCGCAACCGGTAAAATTTGGCTGCACTTGTGGTCCGGAAAAGGTTGAACAAACCATGTCGATTTATTCGGCCAAGGACATCACACATATGACGAATGATGCGGGGAAAGTGACGGCAGATTGCCAGTTCTGCGGTGCGCATTACGAGTTCGAACCCAAAACGTTGGGAAAAGACGAGAAGCGTTAACCTTTTCGATTTCGGGCGATATTTCGTGTACACAACCCATACACAATGCGTGCACATCGCGTATGTACGATTTCGCATGCGGCGATGTTAACCTTTTGGTTTTTAGAGTTGTGTGACCACGCATTCAGTCATTAACCGTTTGGTAACTTCTTTAGTGCATAATTCGGCTGTTACGGTTTGCACCGCCGAGGATGCTGATGACACGGCCAGCAGTCCCGTTCGTTTCAACGTGTCGCCTGCGCCGACCATGCTTTGTATCGGGATTTTTGGAGGGCGAATTTGGAACCGTTCGGTTGCGGATGCAAAAACTGATCCGTCTGCACCGCGGGCGAGGATGACGATGTCGGAGATGCCGTCGTTAACCATTTGTTGAGCGAAATCGACCATCTCGATTGCGGTGGGGAATTCGCGTCCGGCGAGGAACTCGGCCTCTAGACGGTCCATGCGCAGGACGGCATACAGGTGTTTAGCGGATTTGACTGATGTGATCAGGACATCGCCGGAGGTATCCAGAATCATGCGTGCGTTTTCTGGCGCAATGCGGTGTTCAGGCTGACGGCGAAATCATAGGGAGGGCAGGTGACATGCTGCCGCTGACAATGAC
>JAPYON010000100.1 GCA_029938175.1 Paracoccaceae bacterium
TCTCGAAACCCTCGCTGTCAGGTGTGTAAGTCGCTTTTGAGCCATCCACGGACAGGCGAGACGTCGCTGCCATAGCCCAATGACCCAACGGGGTTTCGTTTAAGTCGGACAATAATAACGTTGCGTTTCCGAAAGATACCACAACTTCTGTCGGGGTATGTTCCGGGCTTTCGCGCCATTGGCCAAGTGCTTCGAGCCGAGTATATTTGTCTAACGCTGTCATTAAATATGTGCCTTAAAAACCTTAACCGCTCGATACTTCTGTTTGCATGAATTTGACAGAGCCTATTCAGGAAGTTTGTAATTTTGTGTAATTAGAATTTTACGCAACTCCAGCTTTGAAATCTTTCCAGTCGCAGTGTGTGGCAGTTCGTCGAGAAAAACTACGTCGTCTGGAACTTGCCATTTCGCAAAGCTCTTCCCGACCAAATCAAGAATATCGTTAGCATCCGGTGTTTTATTAGGCATTGCGACGATTACAAGGATCGGTCGTTCGTCCCATTTTGGATGGGCGATACCGATCGCCGCAGCCTCAGCTACTTCGGGGTGCGCAATCGCTGCGTTTTCGAGTGAGATCGAGGATATCCACTCTCCGCCCGATTTAATCACGTCTTTTGATCTGTCAGTAATGCGGATATAGCCGTTTTCGTCGATTGTAGCGACGTCGCCTGTATCAAACCAACCGTCTTTATCGACCGCGTCTTCGTCATGCTTAAGGTAACGCTGCAGGACACCCACGCCTTTTGCCCAGAGCTTGCCTTGCGTTTGGCCATCCCAGGGTAACTCTTGATCAGTGTCATCGGTGATTCTGAGGTCGATTGAATACGGCGGATGGCCGGTTGTTCCTTGCGCATCAAGCCTTCCCACAGCATCCAGAGCCGTAATTTCGGGTTTGAAAGTACAAATTGTGCCCAATGGCGACATTTCTGTCATGCCCCAAGCGTGTAAGACTTGGACGCCATAGTCGTTTTGGAACGTTTCGATCACAGCTCGTGGGCAGGATGAGCCACCGATCAATACTCGTTCCAGTGCGGGCAAATGTAGATCATTCGCCTGCAAGTGTTGGAGCATCAGCATCCATATTGTCGGGACCGCAGCCGTGAATGTGACGCCGTAATCCAGCATTTCAAACAACGCAGCCGGCGTCATATCGCGCCCAGGCATGACAAGCCCACTTCCGACTAGCGGCGCGGAATAGGCGATGGACCATCCGTTTGCGTGGAACAGCGGAACTACGGGCATTGCCACATCGTTCGAAGACAAACCGAGCATGTCAGGCGCGGAGGCAGCCAGCGCATGCAAGGTGTTCGATCTGTGGGTGTATATAACCCCTTTGGGATCCCCAGTTGTTCCAGAAGTGTAACAAATTCCACAGGGGGAAGTTTCCTCCAGCTCGACCCAGTCGAAGTTTCCGTCGAAGGGCTCAAGCAATTCTTCATAGCAGATCAGGTCGGGTATCGAGCTTTGCGGCATGTGTGCACGATTTGTCATTACAATGACCTTTTCGACCGTTGTTAGCCGATCCCAGATACCTTCTATTATAGGAATCAGGTCAAAATCGATAATCAGAAACCGATCTTCCGCGTGGTTGATTATGTAGACCAGCTGATCCGCAAATAAACGAGGGTTAAGAGTGTGGTTAACGGCGCCCGCACCGGGAACTCCGTACCAAACTTCGAGATGACGCGAAGTATTCCATGCCATAACGCCAATCACATCACCAGTCCGAATCCCTAGAGAAATCAGCGCTTGAGATACCTTTTTTGCCTGAACTTGAACTTCACCCCAATTAGTTTTGGTGATTGGGCCTTCAATCGAGCGGCTAATGATCTTGCGCTTCGTATGATATTTGGCCGCGTGATCCAGAATTTTACCGACCGTAAGCGGGAAGTCCTGCATTCCAACTGCCATTTTCCAACCCCTGTTGTATTTTTATAATTACTCAACAGGTTAGCATCGGTTCAATAGGTGAGAAAGAATTTCCTTACCTTTTGGAAAACTTCTTCCTTCTGGGGCAGAGTCAGTTGCTGTCGGACTGTTCCATATCCATCCCCATTTGATCTTGATGCTCGTTATCTACGGGCACTTCAATTGTGATTTCGCCGGCATGCGCGAAAATAAGCGTTATCGTGATTACATCGCCTTGTAGCAGCGAACGTGTCAGCCCCATCAGCATGACATGCATCCCACCACGCTTCAGTATAGTTGCTTCTCCCGCGAGAATCACGATTCCAGCTTCGATCTGACGCATTTTGGCTATGCCGTGTTCCATGATATGCGTGTGCAGCTCGGGCATCATCGCCACATCCGTGCGGACGGCGATTAATAGGTCATTTTCGAGCCCATTATTCATTATGTGCATGAAAATAGCACCAGACTTAGAGACAGGACTGGCGGCCAGCGCGTATGATTGTTCGATTTGTATGTCTTCTGCCTGTGCTGAACCGAGCGATGTCAACAAGGAAACGGCCATAATCGAGAGTGTTCGCAACATTATTCTGATCTCCAGAGACGTGATGAATTAAATAGGTTTAATGTTAAACTAACATTATGAACAGCAGAAACACCGACAGTATTTGTGGGGTACTGTGACATGCACATAGCCACGAATGCTGCACCAGCAATGCTTGTGTTAGGAAACTGGCTTGTCGGGATTCGTATGCTCATGCCCACAAAATATGATGTATTTTCGTAGATTGTAGGCGACAAAAAGCAGCGGCCCCGTCAGAGTTCTCTGACAGGGCCGATACGCGTTACGATAAAGCTAATTTCAGGCAACAACCTGAGCTTTTTCGATACCTTTCTTAATTTTCAGGGCCGTAGCGGAAAGATCAGTATCTTTTGCTTTAGCCATGAAAGCATCCAAACCGCCGCGATGATCGACCGTACGCAAGGTCGACGCCGCAATGCGGAGCTTGAAAGAGCGCCCCAGTACTTCAGAAGCAAGGGTTACGTCGTTCAAATTCGGCAGGAAACGCCGACGAGTTCTATTTTTAGCGTGGCTGACATTGTTGCCAGTCATGACGCCTTTGCCAGTTAGTTCACAAACACGAGACATATTGATGTCCTTTTTCTATGGGGCACCACCCATTCGGGGTGCCGGAATTCGAAGCGTTTCTTTATTCCGGACAGGCGCGGGGGTCAAGGGATTCGGCGTGGTTATTTTTCAAACAGCGCGATAACCGGTAGTTCAAAGGCTTTTTTTGGGATAAAGCCTTATTTCCAAGGGTACAACGAGCTTTTGCATGGCATGCAATCGATTCCAATATGTGTGGCGGATTTAGGCGCACTTTGAAATGTAGCGCTTTGATTGCCTGTGGTCTTGGCATATATTCTCTGAGAGACAGAGCATACAGGAAAACGAATGCGCAAAATGAATTGCATGCCCCTTTCGGCAATATTTGCGGTGCTCCTGCCATTGGCAGGTCTGGCTGAGACGTTTGATTATCGTTTCGATGTGCGGCTGGCCTTGGTTAAAATTGGCGGCATGCAGGTTGCGGCGAACAACGACGGTAGCAGTTATTCGGCGGGCATGGTTCTTTATACGACAGGTCTGGCAGGCGTTTTCTATGATGTCCGGTATGAACAATCGGTAATCGGGCGGATTGCACCCGATGGACGGCTGCAACCGATCAGGCACAGTTTGATTAATGATGAGCAAGGACGGATTTCACATCTCGAAATCCTGTTCGATGGCAACAATGTATCGGGCGTAACCTACGATCCGCAACGCAACGTCCCAGAAGATTTTTCAGGCATTCAAAATGTTGTTGACCAAATGTCTTTGATTTACTGGTTGTTAAGGCCAGGTCGTTCCCAGCAAGTCTGCACCGGTGAAATAGACTTTTTTGACGGTAAAAACGTTAGCATGATAAAATTTATGAACGTTCAGCGGCGTGGCGACGGACGGGTGCAATGCGACATTGTTTATTCCGGCGCTGTTGGAAAAATCGGCGTTGCGTTGTCTGCATTGGTATTTGCGCCGGATACTGAGGGGTTGATGCGGATACGAAGGTTTGACGTGAACACGAGTATCGGATTGTTGACGGCCAAGGCGCGTTGAGCGTGTTGCTGACTGGAGAAAACATATGACCGTGTTGCCAGTCGAAGCGGTTTTGCCCGAATTATTGGCAGCTTTGCAGAGGCATGGCCAAGCAGTATTGCAAGCACCACCCGGGGCCGGAAAGACCACTCGGGTGCCGTTGTTTTTGTTGGAGGCGGGACTGTTTTCGGGGAAAATCGTGATGCTGGAGCCAAGGCGCGTGGCTGCACGGGCAGCGGCTGAAAGAATGGCTTCGCAACTGGGGCAAGTGGTTGGCGAGACGGTTGGGTATCGGATCAAAGGCGAAAGTCGGGTTGGTCCGGAAACGCGCATAGAGGTTGTGACCGAAGGAATATTAACGCGCATAATTCAGGGAGACCCCGAGCTTTCTGGAATAGATTGTGTGATCTTCGACGAGTTTCATGAACGCTCGTTGAACGCGGATATGGGGTTGGCATTCTGTCTGGAAAGTCGTTCGATTTTGCGTAATAGTCTGAATTTATTGGTAATGTCAGCGACTCTAGATACGACGCCTGTGGCGGAGCTGATGGGGAATGCGCCGCTTGTAACCTCGAAAGGGCGAAGTTATGACGTGGAGACGAAATGGTTGGATCGCCCGTGGTCTTGCCTGAACAGAAGCGGGCTGCGGTTCGAAGATGCGGCTGCAGAGTTGGTTCGCGATGCGGTTGCAGAAACGCTTGGAGGGATATTGGTTTTCTTGCCCGGAGCTGCAGAAATACGCCGGGTTGCCACGAAGCTTCAGGGGTTGCCAGAAGACTGTAAGGTGATGCCGCTGTACGGTGGACTGCCGTTTGCACAGCAACGTAAAGTGCTGACCCCGCTGTCGGCAGGGCGCAAAGTTGTGCTGGCAACGGCTATCGCGGAAACTTCGCTGACCATTCCGGACGTTTATACGGTTGTTGATTGCGGTCGGGCGCGTAGGGCGCGGTTCGATGCAGGTTCGGGGATGTCACGTCTGGTGACAGAAAGGGTTACAAAGGCCGAGGCAGAGCAACGGCGTGGCCGTGCTGGACGTGTCGCTGAAGGCGTGTGCTACCGTATGTGGACAAGGGGCGAAGAGGGGGGGATGTCTTCATTCCCTCCGGCAGAAATTGAATCTACTGATCTGGCGGGATTGTTGCTGGAGCTGGCGGTGTGGGGCGCGCGGTCCCCGTCCGAAATGGCGTTTTTGACCCAGCCGCCTGAATGTGCGGTTATCGAGGCCCAGGAACTGCTGCAATCTATTGGGGCGCTCGACGAAGATTTTCGTATAACCAAACATGGCGTCGCCTTGGGGCGCCTGCCGCTGCATCCCAGGTTGGCGCATATGCTGCTTGTCGGCGCGCAACATGGCTCGCGAAAGCTAGCTGCGACGTTGGCTGGTCTGCTAAGCGAGCGCGATCCCGTCAAAGGCCGGACGACAGATATTTCATTGCGGTTAGAAGCGGTTAGGGATCCAAAAAAGTTCGAATTCGAACGCCCGTTTCAAATGGACAGATCGGCAATTTCAGTTATTAAAGCGGAGGGGGAGAGATTGGAACGGTTGGTTCCGAGGGGGGCAGGAGA
>JAPYON010000101.1 GCA_029938175.1 Paracoccaceae bacterium
CTTTCGCATGCTTCCCATGGTAACACCTTTTTGGTGTTATCTGGGTCAGCCCCTAATATTTTGTTCGTCTATATCAAATTCAATTTGGATGTCTCTCATAACGCTTTTGGACGCTGTAGCCGTTAAGCATAGGATGGAGACAGCAGGCGCAAGTTTATGTAGCGTCTTAGAAAGTGTCAGGTAGGCGACTCTAAAGTCATGCCCCCACTCAGATAAGCAATGGACTTCGTCAATAACAAATTTAGAAATAACGTTGGCATCCGCAGCAGATTTAACAAATGCTCTAAACAGTGCGTTTTGAAATTGCTCTGGGGATACAAAGAGATAGCGTAATGTGCCGCCTGACAGTTTCTTGAAAATTTGCGCCCTTTTCTGGGGGGTGACGACTGCAGAAATGTATTCGGTGCGCCCAGAAAAACCAATCTCATTTAACTCAAACATATGGTCACGGATCAGTGCTGTTATTGGACATACAACGATGGTGCAACCACTTGCTAATATGCCAGGCAGTTGAAATGTAAGAGATTTGCCCGCACCAGTTGGAAGTAAGCCAAGAACAGCTTGGTTTTCAAACGCAGATTGAATGATTTCATACTGACCTTTTTGGAAACCATCATAACCGTACATCTCGTGTAGCAAATTTTCTAATGCAGCGACTTTGTTCTTACTGTTTAGTACTATTTTTTTGCCAAAGTCCCCATTGGTATTTGTATAATCTCGAGGTGTTGTGTCGCTCAAATTGTATTGGTGGTTTAGTAAGTTATTGCGAACCCTAATAGATCCATCCGATTTCAGCCTGTCATCAAATATGAGAGTTGCAGAATAGTCAATTGTAAGGGACGTGGCCTTGTTGGTTGACCTCAGTAAATCATGCCTAGTCGGCTTATTAAAGCGTTCACTGTAGAGTGCCGCGAAATCTTTCATTAAGTTAATGAGGGCACCAACTGCAACTTCTAATATTTCGGTATTTACAGTGTCATCTGCATCAAGGTTAATGTTCCAATTGTTTACATTGGTTGAGATCTGACCTGATCTGACCAGTTCAATTATGACTCTCTGTATTCGCGCTGCCGAAATAATACTAATTTTATCAGCATATACTTCTGAGTCTTGTGAATATGCCTTAACTTTATATCGGTCTTTCTCGGTATGCTTTTTGAAATATGCGGATAAGCGCTCTTTTTTTTCACTGTTGCTATCAATCCAAGAGGCGGGGATCCTTTTTGTGTTTATTTTTCGTAAATGAAATACTTCATCGCGCAGACTATCGTGCGTGCTAATTTCATCACGTTGGTGTTGCCCCCCATCTATTTCCACCACCAGCCGGAAGTGGGGGCAGAAAAAATCAACAGCTTCGCCTTTCGCTATGCCGTCCGCGGGGCGTAGGTCCGTAATAATATCTGCAATAGGTACTTCCGGTAGAAATTGTTGTGCGCTGTATGGAGTATCACTCAAAGCCTCCGGCAAGAGTTTTGAATAAAAAGTTCTAGCAGGAAACCGTTCAGTTTCGTCGTGCCCTTTAATGGTTCTTGACCAGTCACATTCTTGGTCGGAAATTAAGGGGTCATTCATTATGTCGAATGCAGCTTTATATCGATCGGATCCGATCAAATTAATTAGTTTTAATTCGAGCGATTTGGTTAAGACTGTTGGCAAACCTCTTTCTAGAAAAGCTATTGTTGCCAATACGTATTGTGGAGTTTTGTTATTCTTGTAAACCAAGCCATCAATGGTGAAGCTTTGTGTTTCGCTAGACAATCCAGTGGAAAAGGTTTTCCTTGTTGCTGTAGTCAATGTATTCCAAGCCTCGCATAGCAATCCGGATGCTTTGGTTTGTGTGCTCTAATTGATCCACAATATCGCATGTAATTTTTGTGCATAGCGTAGGACAAGACTATATTGTCTCCGCCCACTTAGTCAATTGTTGTAAATTGTAATTCGATACGCCATCCAAATGGTTGACCAGCCCTCACCCACCTCCCTCCACGTGTATAAATGGTCATAACATGTTAGAGACCACACAGTGCATTGGGCTATCGCCCTCCGGCTCCGGAAACCATCGTCCCGATGGACTAAAGGCCAATCACACACTAACATTCAAACTGGACCAATCAATGGGGGCTGATCACGCCCCCCAATACGCATGCGAAGTGTGTCTACAGCAGAGTTCTCTGGTAGCGGGAACTTATATATACCCTCAACCCACTCATTTGATGTGTTCACAAACCTATGGGTTAAGGACACCCTTGCAATTGGGCCCGTGACGCTAACGTCAATTTTGGTTGAAAGCAGTGGGGCTAATAACTCCAGGCCACTTTCCTCAGACGATAGGCTTAGTTGCCCGCGGCTAATCTCGCCGTTCTTTTTAGCAGGTGTGACTGTTGCAAAAGCCAAGTTGGGCAATAGCAAAATCGAAACTGCGGCTATTAATAAATACCTCATTAGCAGCCTCCCATTTCTTTTATTGATTGGGATAACTTCTTTTCCATTACGGTTGGTTGATGGAAAATGGCCCGTTCTTTGTTCTTACAAGGGCGGACAAAAAGGCAGTGACGCAAATAGCGGTATCGTATTATCCAGGTTTTTTCGGTTATGTTGTATCTACGGGCCACATTAGCCTCCCATTAGCTGGTGAAAGTTACTGCTCGACAGCGTTTGTCGCCGTTCAAGGAATAACTATTCAGCTAAAGTGCAGATAAGCGCGTCTAGATGTGCAGAAACTCAGGAGATTTGTGCAGAAACCGCGCAGTTTCTTTAACTCGGATTGACGCACCAGAAGGGAAAAACATACTCAGGGGGAGCTTGGTCGCGATAGAACGGGGATGTGCACATGACTTGGACTGATTTATATTACGCCGTAGTTAGCACCACCAATGGCGATGGCGCAGCGTGGGTAGACGAAGTCTTCAGGGCGTGTGTCGTCCTATTGGTTTTTGTAGCTGACAAAATCGGAATGACTTACGAAGAAATAAACATTTGGGTATTTGTAATCTTGTGGCCACTACTCACCATTTATCAAACTGCCAGAATTACCTTTCTGCAGTATCAGATACGAAAATTACGTAAATGAATGTGTTCCGGGCAATTCTGTTGGCTTCGGCAATTATTTTAGTCGCAGGCTATATACCTCCTTCACGATTAATTATTCCTGTAGCTGGAGCAACTGAGGCAGACTGGGACCATGACAGTTTTTGGTATGAACCATGGGGTGCATCCGTCGTTCATAAAGGTGTCGATATTTTTGGACGTCCATCTCAAGCCGTCATCGCCCCATCAGAATGCATCGTATTTTTTGCCGGAGACCTTGGGCGTGGTGGAAACAGCGTTGCATGCCTTGGTTGGAAGTGGCGCGTGCACATATTCTTGCATCTAAGTTCAATTGAAACCTACGCAGGGGTCATGCTTAGTCAGGGTGATACACTCGGGTTCGTTGGCGATACTGGCAATGCAAAGGGAAAGCCCCCGCACCTACACTACGAAATAATCACGCCTATCCCCCTGCCTTGGAGAATGGATGATAGTACCCAGGGATGGAAAAAGGCATTTCACCTAGACCCAACGGAAGAATTGCTCCGATAGCGCAAATGACAAGCAGCCCACTCAAAATCCGGAAGACGAGCGTCAGGTTCATGAGGGTTAGAACAAAACCTTGTAAGAAACGCGCCCTAATGCAATCCTGATGCACACGTATGGGAAATACAGATGGCATTTGCATTTTACGATTTTGAGACCACGGGAACATCCCCGAGCTTTGATCAGCCTTTGCAATTCGCCGCTATTCTGACCGACGATGACTTCAATGAAATTGAACGCGTCAATCTACGCTGCCGCCTTGCCCCTCATATACTACCCTCCCCCATAGCAATGGCAGTCACGGGTATAACCCCGGCGCAGATGCTGGATCCCTCTCTACCAAGTTGGTTCGAGTTTGCAGGGCAGTTACGCGAGCTGATTGAGCGTTGGGCTCCCGCAACATGGACGGGATATAATTCGATTTCCTTTGACGAAGAGGTGCTGCGGCAGACGTTTTACCAGAACCTTCAGCCCAACCTTTACGAAACGCAATTCAATGGAAATAACCGCTTAGACTTAATGAAGGCTGTATACGCCACCTGGGTTAAGGCTCCAGAGGTGCTTAACTGGCCGATCAACGACAAGGGCCAAGCTGTGTTCAAGCTGGATCAACTCGCACCAGAGAATGGGTTTAGAAGCCACAACGCACATGACGCCCTTGGTGATGTGGAAGCAACCATTCACATCGCGAAAATCATCCGGGACGACGCGCCGGAACTGTGGGCATCTATTCTTCACAACCGCGACAAGCAGGATGTGAAAATGCGCTTACTTTCTGGCAGGCCGATGATACTGGTAGAGCGGTTCGGTGGAGGCCCTCCTTGTGAATTTATTGGTTGCTTCTGCGGGGTTCAGAGAGGCAACCCAAATAGGGCGGGCTTTTTCAACATCGCGAATGAAGACCCGTCCGATTTTCTCGACGCCACAGATGATGACTTACATACAGCCGTAGACAAGTCCCCAATAATTATCAGGTCTTTAGCTATCAACAAATTCCCGTCTTTGTTTGAAATTGAAGACCCTGACCCAGAGCTAAACCGCAGAGCGGAAGTCATTGCATCAAACCCTGACCTTCAAGATCGCATTGGAATGGCACTCGCTAACAGATACGCAGATGCCGAGCCTCCAGAACACGTGGAGCAGCAAATATATCAAGGGTTTTATGGCAGATCTGACCAAGCAGCCTTGAAAAGCTTCGGACGCTCTGACTGGCCGGAACGCATGGAAACGATCAAAGCCTTTGAAGACTCCCGCCTTCGATACCTCGGTCTGCGACTTGCCATGATCGAGGCGCCAAACCTTTTCGAAGCCAATCAGCTTACGGATGCGGCAAAAGCAATTCAGGCGAAATGGACGCACTGCCCAGACAGTCGGTCAGGGTGGACGACAGTCGAAACCTTAGATGACGACTTTTTGAAGGTCGAGAACCTCGGCATGGCATCCATTAGTGAACTTAATGATATGCGGGAGTTTTTTGCACAGCGCCTCGCACGTACCCATCTAGGAATGTTGTAGAAGGACCCGTGTTGGGCAATCTTGTGCCTCGCGTTGATCCTTGTTCACGAACATCTCCTTCTTCCCAAAGCTTGGAGGTTAATGGAAATGTCCCGCGAGTAACGGCATATCTACAGTTTTATATTTCATTTGTTTTTTCGGTGAGTATACTCTGCCCGCGCATAGGCGCTGGGGAGAGTATCGTGCATCAATCAAAATCAGTTCTGACATATCGCTGGATCGTATTTCTGCTCGTGGCGCTCTATGTTCTCAGGATGATTTTTTTAGGGGACTACGATGGTTTCGGGGGACCCTATCGCTACCTGACGAACTGGGCCTTGGTATTTTCCTGCACCTCGGGTTTTGCGATGTTGATGATCAGTCTTGGGCGCAATCAAAAGCGCATTGATGGGTTTGTCGGTATGACAGCCGTCATTAACGTTATGGTCGTTATCCTTTATTGGCGGATCTATTTTGCGGACCCTTACGCGTTTCAGGCGTCAGGGGAAT
>JAPYON010000213.1 GCA_029938175.1 Paracoccaceae bacterium
GTTTTGGGGCACATACCGCTTTGTTTATCCCCAACCTGATGGTCCACGGATTTGAATTCAGGCCCGGAACGGTCGGTTGGGTGGTTTCCATGGTAAAAGACATACCGATTTCCATGCCCGAAAACCCGATGATGTGCATGTTGCCAAGCCCTCGGGACCAGAAGTTTTTAACCGGAGATTTCAACAACTTGAACGCCGAATATGTCTCAGACACACCGGATAGACAGGAAACTCTTCTGCATCATGCCGGGCTGTTGTCGATACGCTATCGCCGGATGAAATCGGGTAGTCTGCGCAAAGGGTTTTCCAATGACAATGCGCGTCGTCGCTTGATGCGCAAGTTTATCGAACGTCTTGAGAATAGATACGGAACGCCCGATACAGTTAAAGATTACGCGGGGGCCCTATCAGTTACAACTACCCACCTTACACGCGTTTGTCGCGAAACCACCGGAAAACCAGCGACCAAGCTTATTCAGGATCGCACGATGCTGGAAGCGAGGCGAAATTTGGCCACTACCAAGCTTAAAGTTTGTGATATATCTAATGATCTTGGCTTCCAGTCACCGGCATACTTCACTCGAGTTTTCACGGCCACAAATGGAAAATCACCACGTAGTTTCCGACGCGATGTGCAATTGCATGCTATTATCAACCCGAATGCCCGCACAACGATATAGTCAAAGGCGATAGGTCAACCCCCCTTGGATGTTGATATTTTATGCGCCGTTTGATAGGTCGCGCATATCTTTCCTCGTTCAAAGAGAGTTCACCCATGATTCCTCGCTATTCCCGCCCCGAAATGGTGGCCATTTGGGCCCCCGAAAACAAGTTTCGCATCTGGTACGAGATCGAGGCACACGCTTGTGATGCCCAAGCCGCGTTAGGTGTGATCCCGAAGGAAAGTGCTGCGGCGGTTTGGAAAGCCAAGGATGTTGAATTCGATGTGGCACGGATCGATGAAATAGAAGCCGTAACCAAGCACGATGTTATCGCCTTCTTAACACATTTGGCTGAAATAATCGGCAATGAAGAAGCTCGGTTTGTTCATCAGGGCATGACCTCGTCCGATGTTCTGGAC
>JAPYON010000102.1 GCA_029938175.1 Paracoccaceae bacterium
TCTTTCGCATGCTTCCCATGGTAACACCTTTTTGGTGTTATCTGGGTCAGCCCCTTAGTTTTTATTGTTAAGGGGATATTAATATGTCTGACCTAAAAGAGGATGTGCGCCTGCTTTTGCACCTGAACGAGGTGCTGTTCCCAAGCAATGATGCGCGAAAGTTTGTCTATTCAAAACGGTTTTTAGGTCGCTGCATCTGGTGCATTTTTTGATAAATATGCTCTGGATTCGGACGAGCGGTTTTGTATCAACGAAATCGCAAATTACTTCGAGAAGTTGGGACGCTTTGGCGCAGGGGCTTTGTCGATAAAGAGATGGTATTGTAGTGGCAGGGCGTCGGACTTTACTGGGGTAAGGTTGGTCAGATACTGGTCCAGTTGCGCACTGTTTTTAGTATCGACGGTCTGTGGTCGGATTTCGAAGCTTTGGCGGAGGCGAGTAACGCGCCCTAGCTAGCATGAGTTCTTGGTTAACTGCCTGGCATAAAGGCGCGTATTACGGCCATTGCGTTCTCGCTGGCCCAGTCTGCGCCACCTGTCAGGCGGGCTATTTCGCGACCCTCACGGTCTAGTAGGATGGTAACGGGCAGGCCGACAATGCCCATACGTTTTGCGAGTTTTCCCTTGGGGTCCAAAAGGATGGGTAGATTGGCGACTCCGGCTTCGGCGTAGAATTTATGAATGCCTGACAACCGGTTTCGTCCCGTCGCGATTGTCAGGACCTGAAAGTCTTCATCTCCCATCTCAACTTGTAGCGCATCGAGCGCGGGCATTTCTTCGCGGCATGGTGCACACCATGTGGCCCAGAAATTGACTAACCGGAATTGTCCATTAGTGTCGGCAAAGGTCATTTTGTTGCCGTCTACGTCCTGAAACTCGACAGTTATCATATCGCCGGCTTCGGTCAGGATTTTCATTTTCCGCATCTCGTCGACCCGCATGTCCAGAATCGTCTGGCGGGTTTCGGGATCAATCGCCGCTGCAGGGTTTGCACCTACGCTTAGGGCGGCGTATAGCAGGGCGGTAAGAAGGGGTCTTTTCATTTTGGCCTCACGGATTGAACGGGTATTAATATGTCGGACAAAAAAACATCGAATGCAATGTGGGGCGGGCGGTTTGCTGCAGGGCCGGACGCGATCATGGAGGCAATAAATGCCTCGATTGATTTCGACAAACGTATGGCCCGACAGGACATTGAGGGTTCCCGCGCCCACGCAGCGATGTTGGATGCCTGTGGTATCATTACTGATAAGGATGCCGATGCGATCAGGGAAGGGCTGCTCACGATATTGTCAGAGATCGAGGGCGGAACGTTCACATTTTCGAGAGAACTTGAAGACATCCATATGAATGTTGAATCCCGCCTTAAGGACTTGATCGGTGCGCCTGCAGGGCGTCTGCATACCGGGCGTTCAAGAAATGATCAGGTGGCGACAGATTTCAAGCTTTGGACGCGTGATCAGCTTGATGCCGCAATTGACGGAATTGCTGCACTAATGAAGGTATTGCTGGTACAAGCCGAGGCTGGCGCGGATATTGTCATGCCTGGTTTTACGCATTTGCAGGTGGCACAGCCAGTGACATGGGGCCACCATATGATGGCTTATGTCGAGATGTTTGCGCGGGACAAATCGCGCATGATAGATGCGCGCGCGCGCATGAATGAATCGCCTTTGGGCGCGGCGGCGCTGGCTGGCACGGCCTACCCGATTGACCGCGATATGACGGCGCATGCGTTGGGCTTCGATCGACCCTCGGCTAATTCGCTGGATGCTGTGTCGGATCGCGATTTCGCACTGGAGTTTTTATCGAATGCTTCGATTTGTGCGACGCACCTAAGTCGTTTTGCCGAGGAGTTGGTTATCTGGTCTTCGGCGCAGTTCCGGTTTGTGGTTCTTTCGGATCGATTTTCGACCGGTTCGTCAATCATGCCACAGAAAAAAAATCCTGATGCGGCTGAGCTGATCCGCGCGAAGGTCGGCCGGATAAACGGCTCTCTGGTCGCATTGCTGACGATTATGAAGGGTCTGCCGCTGGCGTATTCCAAGGATATGCAGGAAGATAAAGAGCAGGTTTTTGATGCGGCTGACAGTTTGATGCTGGCATTGGCGGCGATGACTGGCATGGTTGGCGATATGAAGCCGAACGTGGACAGCTTGCGTGAATCGGCGGCGATGGGGTTCTCGACGGCGACGGATTTGGCTGATTGGCTGGTGCGTGAGCTGGGGCTGCCTTTTCGTGACGCACACCATGCGACGGGTGCTTTGGTGAAGTTGGCTGAGGAAAAGGGGTGTGATCTTCCGAACTTGACGCTGGCCGAAATGCAATCGGTGCATTCAGACATTGACCAAACCGTTTATTCAGTTCTGGGCGTTGATAATTCGGTGGCGAGCCGGACCAGTTATGGTGGAACGGCACCGTCCGAAGTTCGCAAGCAGGTGGCGCGCTGGAACGAGGCTTTGAAATGAGGGTCTTGTTGTTGGTCGTGGCGTTCGCGATGGTTGGGCTGACCGCATCTTGCGGCATTAAGGGGAAACCCGTCGCTGTGCTTGAAGTGGAAAACACCTGAAGCGGCAAAATATTGGGGGTTGGCGGGTGCTGGCCCTTCCCGCTATAGCTAGGGTCAGTTTTTGCCATATGGATCAAGCTTGATGGAACATTTTATCTACCGTGACGGAATTTTGCATGCCGAGGACGTTTCGCTGGTCGAAATTGCGGCCAAGGTGGGCACTCCGTTTTATGTGTATTCCACGGCGACATTGCAGCGGCACTATCAAGTGTTTGACGAGGCTTTGTCGGGGATGGAACATTTCATCTGTTACGCGATGAAGGCCAATTCCAATATGGCAGTTTTGCGGATCATGGCCGAAATGGGCGCTGGTATGGATGTTGTTTCAGGTGGCGAATACGCACGCGCGATTGCGGCGGGCGTTCCGGGGGAACACATCGTGTTTTCCGGCGTCGGTAAAACTCGCGAGGAAATGGCGGCGGCGTTGCGCGGTGGTATTCGGCAGTTTAATATCGAGAGCGAACCGGAAATGCATGTGCTAAACGAGGTTGCGCTATCGCTGGGCACGGTTGCTCCGATTACGGTGCGTGTTAATCCGGATGTGGACGCGAAAACCCACGCCAAGATCGCGACAGGAAAGTCCGAAAACAAGTTCGGCATCCCAATTGCTAAGGCACGGGCAGTTTACGCCGAAGCAGCTAACCTTAAGGGTTTGGAGGTCGTCGGGATCGACGTGCATATCGGCAGCCAGTTGACCGATCTTACACCATATGAAAACGCCTTTAATAAAGTGGCAGAGTTGACCGAACTACTGCGCGAGGATGGGCATAACATCCGGCGTCTGGATTTGGGCGGGGGTCTGGGAATTCCTTATGAGCGTTCGAACGAGGCGCCGCCGTTGCCGATAGAATATGGCGAAGTTATCCGGCGTACAGTTGGACATCTTAGTTGTGAAATCGAGATTGAGCCTGGGCGGCTGATTGCCGGAAATGCGGGCTTATTAGTAGCAACTGTCGTCTATCGCAAAGAAGGCGAGGGTCGCGACTTTCTGATTGTGGACGCGGCCATGAACGATTTGATCCGTCCTGCTATGTATGATGCGCACCACGATATAGTTGCGGTTGTCGAGCCCGAAGTCGGCGTCGAACCCGTGCCGTATGACATTGTTGGGCCGGTTTGTGAAACTGGCGACACGTTTGCCAAAGAACGTAATATTCCTCCAATGGAGGCTGGTGATTTGATGGCGTTCCGATCGGCAGGGGCGTATGGGGCAGTGATGGCCAGCGAATATAACTCAAGGCCGCTAATTCCGGAAGTTTTGGTGAAGGACGATCAATTCGCCGTGGTTCGGGCCCGTCCAACCTATGAAGAAATGATTAACCGCGATACCATCCCATACTGGATGACGTGAGTCGACAACGACCCGCGCAGTTAATCAGGATTGCGGGATGAACCACATCTGGGCGCGTTACGCAGGCAAACGATATGGCGGCGTTATGCGGGCATTGTGCTTGCGGTTGGCCTTGTCGCGTGCAGCGCTGTGGCGGAAAGTACTAACGCACCGGAATGACGGAATCTGGCGAGACGTTTGTGTCGGACATGAATGCGCCGGAACGGGTGAGAGAGCTGCTTGATGAAATTCGGCGGCGATCAGGCGGTGTCGATCGACCAGATGCCGAAACCGACTACCTTAAGCGTCTGTTAGAGCGGTTCTAGCCTTGGATTTTGGCCATCACCCAATCGTACCTTGCTGTAACAGCTCCCAAACTTACGCGAATAAATCTTCGGCGAGGACTCGGAGTTTATCGACAAAACTGGCGTAAGTTTCCAGATACGGTCCGACGGCGGGTAGATATTCTGTGATCTGCACGCGCGAAATGTAAACAGCGGCGAGAATCACAAAAATTAACAATATCAGCGTGAAGCCGCGTCTGAAGCCGCGGGCCGGAACCGCCTCTGGTGCTTCGTCTCTGGTTAACTTCACGGTTTTTGAACTAACTGACCTTTTGAGAGCTTCGACGTTTGAAGCCCGATTGCGTGGGCCGCCCATTTCTTCAAGCGGTCCTCCGGATGTGTCGGGCAGAGCCGTGAATTCGGTTTCTTTCGCATCATCGACGTCTATTGGGTCGGGTTGGTCCTCTTTTGACGGGTCGTTCCAGACGAAATCTGAAAACCCTCCATTTTCGGCCTCGGCAACGGCCTCCCAAGGGCGATTATCCTCGACTGGGGCTTCGAACGTGGACGCTGTGTCTTCGGCGGTTGCCGGAGCACTTTGGATCTGTGTGATTTCCTTGGGTGTCGTGTAATCGTCGGTTGTTGCGTCATCATCCGTCGTAGATTCTTTAGCCAGTGTGGCAATTTCTTTCCAGATCGGGTTTTCGTCTTCGTCGGCAGCTTTAGAGGCCTCTTCTGAATCCGGAGCGTCTTCCTCAGGCTTATCCGCCTCTTCTGCCGCGAATTCTTCTACCGCATCACCTTCGATTTTTTCTGTCGCAGGCTCTTTGAGTTCGGATTCTGACGTCTCGGGAATTGCGTCTTGCACTTCGGGCTCGTCCGTGTTCGTTGTTTCTTCAGGAACGTGGTCAGGTGCGATCTCTTCAGCATCTGTCGCCAATTCATCCGCCGTTCGGGGATTAGAAGCATCACCGCTTCGCGCTTGCGTCCAAATAGTCATGCATTCGCTGCATTGAACGTCCTGACCTGTGGTTGAAATATCGATCTCGTCAACTTCGTATTGGGTCGAACACGTCGGACAAGTAATTCGCATAACCACCTCGGTAAATAAGTCTCGATTCGAACAAACGAATCATCAATGATTATAGTTTTACCTAGGACGCCCTCGCTTTCCAAGCGTTCTGCGTACAACGGGGAGTGTTGTGTTTTGAAGGCTTGATATGTAAACGGAATCAAAGGGATAATTTCAGGTGTATAATATGCTTTTGCTTCGATCTCAGTTCGCCAATCTTCTTATGTACATACTTATTGTGCTG
>JAPYON010000214.1 GCA_029938175.1 Paracoccaceae bacterium
TGTAGAGCTTTTCTTAACCTTGACGCCGTTCAACCGCACATGCCCGGCATTAACCACTTTGGCGGAAATCGAGCGTGCTTTGAAAAACCGCGCCTGCCACAGCCATTTGTCGAGGCGAATGCTTTGGCGCGGTTCAATCATTAACGTTCTATTTACCTTTCAGCGCCATTAACGCTGCGAACGGGTTGTCAGGATCAATCGGCTTTTCCTTTTTTTCAGGTTTGGCCGAGAAATTCTGGCGGCGGTTATCAGGCTTACCTTTCCCTTTAGGTTTTCCCTTCGGCTTGCCTTTGCCAAGGTTCTCGTTGCGAGGTGCCGATGGTCGACGTTTAGGAACCCATGTGAAGGTGTAAAAAGCTTCGACTTCGGGTTCAGCTTCGTCGGCAACCTCTGCTGGTTCGGTAGTTTCCGCCTCTACAGCAACCTCAGTTACAACTTCAGCTTCAGTCTCGGCCTTTGCTTCAAGCGCCGTTTCAACAACAGGCGCTTCTTCGGTGGTTGCGTCAGCCTTGTCAGACGTGTCGGCAGAAACGACAACTTTAACCTTCGACCGCTCGCCCTTCTCGGCCGTATATCCCAGTCCTGCCATCAAGTTGGCAAACTGTTCCAGCGTCAAGCCGGTGGTCGACAACATATCGGGGTTAGCCTCAAAGCCGGCCCGCGTGTTCTGCCCACGGATCATATCCGCCAGACGTTCCAGCATATCGATACGGATCGAGCGATCCCCCGAAAGGCGATAGCCCGCATGGGCGTAATATCCCGCAGGCGCATCAACCACGGCCGGAACCGTTACCAATCCGGGGGGCGGTGCCTCGGGGAACTCCTGCAAATCAGCTTTCAAGGACCACAACACCAGGCGCAGGCGCGTCGGGGCGGGTTTTAGCATCAGCTGTTGAAAAATCGTGAACTGGCCGAACCTAACGCCATGCTTGCGTAATAAGCCACGTTGATCCTGATCTAGGCCTTTAATGTCGGCGGCAATCTCGGCGCGGGGCAACACGCCCATCGCCTCAACAATACGGAACGCGACACCGCGTGCCATGCCGGTTAGCGTGTCGTCGTTCTTTAGGG
>JAPYON010000103.1 GCA_029938175.1 Paracoccaceae bacterium
GTGGTACGCATTGAAGTTGCAGCTGACATATTTCCGAAAAACATCGCCAGCGAACATTACACCCACCCACTGGTACATGAGCTTCCTGTCTTTGCGGCACCGGCTACACAGATTGAGAAAGCGGCCCGCATACTGGCCAATGGCAAGCGTGTCACTGTGTTTTGCGGTATAGGCTGCCGTGAAGCCAAGTCGGAGGTTCTCCGTTTAGCCCAAAAACTAGGCTCACCGATCGCCCATACATTACGTGCCATGGACGTGTTTGACTACCGTGACGGACCTGTGGTCGGGCTTACCGGCAATATTGGCAATCCGGCGGGGTTTCATGCCGTTAACGATTGTGATGTGTTGTTGATGTTGGGTACCGACTTTCCGTATACAGAATTTCTTCCTGACGGGAGGCCTATCATCCAGGTGGATACGCGGGTCGATCATATCGGAAGGCGGGCGCCTGTTACTCTGGGTCTGGTAGGAGATGCTGGCGCGACTGTAAGGGCACTGCTGCCTATGCTCGATGACCATCAACGTTCCACGGAATTCCGCGACTTATTACTGGGCATACGTGACAAGTGGCTTGCACACAGCAACAAGCAGTCCAGCCTTGGGCGACGGGATGAACCCTTACATCCGCAGATTTTCGCTAAGGCGATCAGCGATGCCGCGGCCGACGATGCAATATTCGCTGTAGACGTAGGTGAGTGCACAATATGGACGGCGCGCAATATGTCGATGGCTGGCGACCGCCGAATGGTAGGCGGTTTTAATCACGGTTCCCTCGGGCCCGGATTGCCCGCAGCTCTCGGCGCGGCAGCCCTATATCCATCCCGCCAAATCTGGGCTCTGTGTGGTGATGGCGGCTTTGGCATGTCCATGAACGATTTCGTCACCGCCGTACGCTACAACTGGCCTATCAAAGTAATCGTATTCAATAACAGCGAGCTGGGATTTGTCGCCATGGAAATGCAGGTTTCCGGTATGGCCAAGAGTCACGAAGCCACCGGGCTTACCAATCCGGACTTCGCAGCTTACGCAAAGGCCTGTGGAGGTGACGGCGTGAGAGTAGAACACGCGGACGATATTCTTCCCGCAATTGAAAAAGCGATTCTGTCCGACAAGCCCTTCATCATTGATGCCATTGTCAGTTCCGGCGAACTTGCTATGCCGCCTCATGTAACAGTCCAGGAGGTATGGGGATTTGGTATATCAAAGGTGAAAGAAGGGGTGCTTGGGCTGAAAGGTGACCATCGTGTCTGGCAGGAATGGCGGGATGAACTAAAAGGATTTGATAGATGACCCCACTACAGAGTGTATTTTGGCTGGTAGCAGTTTTTGTGTTTCCTGCCAGCGCCTACCTTTCCTATTCTTTCTGGCAACATGGCTACTTTATAACGCTGGTTCTGGGGCTTTATGTACTGGTGGGTTTATATGATATCTGGTTCAGTCGACATACGCTGAATCGCCTGTATCCGGTCGCTGCCTATTTCCGCTATGCACTGGAATACATTGGTCCGGAGATACGGCAGTATTTTGTGGCTAATGATACCGAGGAACTCCCATTTAATCGTGAACAACGTGCCCTGATATACCGCCGCGCCCAGAACCTGGACGATAGCCAGCCGTTTGGTACCGAACATGACATTACTGATACCGGCTGGCTGGGCGCCGCTCATTCCATTGCCCCGACTGTTATTCGGGAGGAGACAAAGCGTGTCGTCATTGGCGGTGCCCAGTGCAAACAACCCTACAGCGCCTCTCGCCTGAATTGCTCGGCAATGAGTTTTGGGGCGCTCAGTAGCAATGCGATTATGGCGCTCAATCGAGGGGCTAGGCTCGGTGGGTTCTACCATAACACCGGCGAGGGCGGCTACAGTCCGTATCACGAACAGGGTGGTGATATCGTCTGGCAGATTGGTACTGGTTATTTTGGCTGCCGCACACCCGACGGGAATTTTGACCCCAACGCCTTTGCCGAGCGCGCAATCCGGGAGCAGGTGAAAATGATCGAGATCAAAATATCCCAGGGGGCGAAACCCTCGCATGGCGGGGTACTCCCGGCAGCCAAGGTCACAGAAGAAATTGCCATGATTCGCTTGGTTGAAATGGGCAAGGACGTATTGTCACCTCCCGCTCACCGCACCTACGATTCCCCCATAGGCTTGCTTGATTTTGTCACGCAGTTGCGAGAATTGAGTGGCGGAAAACCCGTGGGGTTCAAACTCTGCATAGGGCGTAAACACGAATTCATGGCGATATGCAAAGCCATGCTGGCAACAGGTGTTTATCCGGATTTCATCACGGTTGATGGGGCTGAAGGTGGTACGGGTGCGGCACCTGTGGAATTCAGTAATCGCTTTGGCATGCCCTGTTTAGAAGGGGTTAATTTTGTACACAATTGCCTGACTGGCATCGGCCTGCGCGACAAGATAAAGATTATCGCTTCGGGAAAAACGGCCACTGGTTTCGACATCGTGACCAAACTGGCGGTTGGCGCGGACGTTGTCAACGCCGCACGCACCATGATGCTGGCACTGGGGTGCATTCAGTCTCAGTCCTGCAACACTAACAAGTGCCCCACCGGTATCGCCACTCAGAATCCAAGAAGAGGACGAGCACTAGACGTGGAGCGACGCCACACGCGTGTAGCCAATTTTCAGAAACGGACACTAGATTCGGCATTCGACATGATCGGAGCCATGGGGATAGACGATCCGGATAAATTGTTTCCGCACCTGATCTGGCGCCGAAATGCGGACGAAACGTCGCAGCACTTCGATGATGTCTATCCAGATATAAAGAACAATTCACTGTTGGGCGACAACATTCCAGAGAGTTATGCCCATGACTGGCGAATCGCTTCAGCACAAACCTTTGCGCCGCAGCCTTGATTCAGTCTCTGGTTGGAAACGTACATCTACATGACGCTCAGAGCATCATGGTAAATGAATGCGGATATTGTAGAACCGATATGGTGACACCCTGTGACTTCTAGTTAACAGCAATGAATGGTTGAAGCGTATGTTTTTTAGCAGTCTTTTTGATGTTGCGTAATCAATGTAAATAAAGCTCGGACATGAGGAGATATGGAACTTCGTCACCTTCGCTGCTTTCTTGCCGTCGCTGAAGAACTCCACTTCGCCCGCGCGGCCGAGCGCCTGCACATCGAGCAATCGCCGTTGTCGCGCACCATTAAGGAACTGGAAGAAGATTTGGGCGAGCTATTGTTTGTCCGCACCAGTCGCAGCACGCGGTTAACCCGTGCAGGCAAACTGTTTTTGGAGCATGTTCCGCGCGTTTTTACAGCTTTAGAGCAGGCGCGTGACAGCGTGAAAGCTGCGGCTAATGGTTTTCACGGGCAGTTGCGTATCGCGCTTTCAGATGGCGTGACTCCCTCGCGACTCCCGACCTTGTTGGCGCTGTGTCGCCAAGAGGAACCGGAGGTGGAAATACGCCTGTTTGAGGTGCCATTGTCCCAGCAACTTAGGGGCTTGCAGGATGACCTGTACGACGTGGGGTTCGCGCAATCCGATGAGGTAGGCGAAGGCATCATGGTTGCGGCGGTCTGGACCGATCCGATCATGGTTGCCGTACCTGCTCGCCACCCCTTGTTGACCCACAAGCGAATTCCATTGGAGGAAGTGCTGCGTTACCCCTTGGTGCTGTGCGACCCGCAGGCCTGTGAGGGCCATGCGCGCCAGATTGATCGACTGCTGCGACGGGTGGAGCAGGAGCCCATGATTGCTGAGCGCGTCGCTTCGTGTGACTTGATGATGGCGCTGGTGTCGGCGGGGTTTGCCTTGGGCCTGGCCGGCGCGACACACATCAGTACGAGCCGTGAGTCGGGTGTAGTCGCCCGGCCATTGTCGGGGCGTTCACCGATGCTGACGACCTATTTGCTGCATAGGGAAGCCGAGACCTCAGAGGTATTGGCCCGCTTCGTTGAGCGGGTACATGCCATTGAGCCTTCCGATGCGCCCAGACCTGTCAGACCACCAGAGCCCGATCCCGAAGAGGAGACTGAACCATGAAACACGCTGTTCTTTTATTGCTGGCAATCATGCTGACCGCCTGCAATCCCTCGGAGCCTCCTGCTCCGGAGGCAACTGACACCGCTAACATCCCAAGCGTGGAGGAGTTGGCTGCCGATCCTGACCGACTGAGAGAATTGCGCCAGCAGTGCAAGACTGACCGGCCAACGCTGGGCGATGTGTTGTGCAATCGCGTGGCCGAGGCTACGCGCAAGCGCTTCTACGGTGATGGCGATACCCCCTATATACCGCCGGAAGATTCGCCGTCATTCTGATTGTCCGCCATTTATAAAAAATTCTGCTTTTTCTGGCTGACACGCCGCAGCGCGCCCGCTCTTGCCGTGTTTTTATGGCTCATTCTCCTGCCTGAAACGATGTTTTTTGCATCACCTAGCTGTCGATAACGGTCTTTGACCGGCACTGGCCCGGCACCGATCCTCGCCTTATACGGCACATCCTTGTGTCGCAATTAAACGAGGTATCACAAAGGTATCGGGAGCCAGTCAATGCAGACTCAGGGCGTATTGTTCGGACAGATCGCAGCCGTTTTCGGTATCGTGATCGTTGGTGTGTGGGGTGCCACTCAGTGGACCGCCGCCACCCTGGGCTATCAGCCCCGACTTGGCTTGCCCTGGTTCGACCTCTTCGACACGCCGATCTACCTCCCCTGGAAACTGTTTGAATGGTGGTTCTTCTTCGGCGCCTACGCGCCGGAGGTGTTCGACACCGGCGGAGCTATTGCGGGCGGTAGTGGCCTGGTGGCCGTTGCGGTGGCTATCGCCATGTCGGTATGGCGATCCCGGCAATCCAAACAAGTCACCACCTACGGCTCGGCACGCTGGGCCAATGACACCGATATCCGCAAGGCGGGACTCTCCCAGCCGGTGGGTGTGTTCCTGGGCCTGCACAATGACCAGTACCTGCGCCATGAAGGCCCGGAACATGTATTGGCCTTTGCGCCCACCCGTTCTGGCAAAGGCGTCGGCTTGGTGGTACCCACCTTGTTGAGCTGGCCGACGTCGGTGGTCATCCACGACATCAAGGGCGAGAACTGGCAGCTTACCGCGGGCTGGCGTTCACGCTTTTCACACTGCCTTCTTTTCAATCCCACGGATTCCAACTCGGCCGGTTACAACCCGCTGCTGGAAGTCCGACGTGGTGCCCATGAAGTGCGCGACGTGCAGAACATTGCCGATATCCTCGTCGATCCCGAAGGTGCGCTGGAGCGGCGCAATCACTGGGAGAAAACCAGCCACGCGTTGCTGGTAGGCGCCATCCTGCATGTGCTCTATGCCAGCGAGGACAAGACCCTGCGGGGTGTTGCCAATTTCCTCTCCGATCCGGCGTGCCCGTTCGAGCTGACCTTGCACCGGATGATGACCACCAAGCATTTGGGTGACGCACCACACCCTGTCGTGGCTTCCGCCGCACGCGAGGTGCTCAACAA
>JAPYON010000104.1 GCA_029938175.1 Paracoccaceae bacterium
CGTAAGGAGAGCAGAATAATGAAAAAAGTCACACTTATTGCACTCGCAGTTTCAATCGCCGTTGGCGGAATGGGATTTTCTGGTGCTGTGATGGCAAAGCCACGCGCTGGGCAGCACGGCCCAAAAGCACCGAGTTTTGAACAACTTGACACCAATGGAGACGGTGTCATCACAAAGGCCGAAATCCACGCGATTGGTGCAAATAGGTTCGCCGAAACGGATACCAGCAGCAACGGGTTCCTAAGCGCGGAGGAACTCAAGGAGCAAATGCAGGCACGTGGCGAGATCCGTCGCGAGGGCCGCGACAAGGAGCCGAAGGGCGACGAGGCCAATACTGAACTTAGGCTGGTACAAATGTCCGAACGACTCGACCTTGCTGTAAAGCACATGATTGAGCGTGCTGACAGCAATGGCGATGGGAAACTGAGTTTCGACGAAGTTCGATCTCCCCGGGGTGAAAAAATGTTCGAACATATCGACGCCAACAGCGATGGTGAAATTACCCTTGAAGAATGGGAGGCCGCCAAAGCCAAACGTGGCGACCGCAAGAGTTAAACAGTTACCGCAGGCCGGTAATCTATTCGGCCTGTGACTTTCACAATGCATGCGAAGCGGAACCTCTGTATAAATGCAAAATGACCATGGCCTTTGATGTAATGAGCGATACCAGCGACGAAGCCCTGCTCGGGCTTTATGCCGATGGGGATCAGGCCGCAGCACGCGCCCTGATGCTACGACATGCGCCGCGTGTTTTGTCACTTGCCAAGCGTCTGCTGAAAGATCCGGCTGAAGCAGAAGACATCACACAGGAGGCTATGCTGCGCCTTTGGAAGGTCGCGCCAGATTGGCATCAAGGAGAAGCTAAGGTTTCGACGTGGTTATACCGTGTAGGTTCAAACCTCTGTATGGATCGATTGCGCAAAAAACGCGGTGTCGACCTAGATGAAGCCCCGGAACCAGAAGACGAAGCACCGAATGTGGAAAGCAGAATGATCGAAGCAGATCGAGGGCACGCATTGCGCCAAGCCATGGATCGCCTGCCGAACCGCCAGAGATTGGCGCTGACCTTGCGGCATTTCGAAGAACAATCGAACCCCGAGATAGCAGCAGTGCTTGAGACCAGTGTCGAGGCGGTTGAAAGCCTGTTATCCCGCGCGAGGCGCGCTTTGGCGGCGGATTTATCACGTAACCGGTCAGCCCTAGGGTTGGCTACGGATTAAGGAAAGGAGAATGACATGACCGACGATACAGACATCGATCTAGATGCCATTTTCAATGATGCAAAAAGAGCGACGCCGGAGCTGGGCAATACGCTTATGGTAAACATCCTCGCGGATGCCGGCGAGGTTACGGCAGCGCGCCAAGTTCCTCGTGAACCAAGGCAAGTACGTTCAAAAAGCCGGATTGCGAGAGTTCTGGAACATATGGGTGGAATGCGCGGTGTAACAGCGGTCGGCTTTAGCGCAGTACTTGGGGTAATGATCGGATACACCGGAACAGATACCTTGCAATCGGTCCCCGGAGTGGGCGATATTGTTGCTTCTATCAGCAGCGACCCGTTGGATGATTTTAGTTTTGGCAGCATCGCCAGTTTCAATTTTTTTTTGGCGGAGGGCTGATACATGGTCGAAAATTCCTCACCTCAGACATCTACACCTCGTTGGATCAAAATCGCGTTGATCCTTTCTCTCGCTATTAATTTGGGTGTCGTAGGTATTCTTGGCGGCGCTGCGCTACGTGCACCAGAAGCACGTCGAAACAATGTTGAAGCGCCTGAAGGCGTCGCCATGCTAGCCCGCGCCATGCCACAATCCCATCAGCGGGAGTTGCGTGAAAACCTGCGAACCCAACGCGACGAACTGCGAAGTGATCGCCAAGAGTTGAAAAACCTACGTGGCCGATTTATCACTTCGCTGCGCGCAGAACCTTTCGATATTAATGCCGTCCGAGACGTTTTTGCGTCGCAGCGAACTGTTCTAGATCAGCTGACAGCATCGGGCCATGACTCGGTAATCGATCAAATCGAAAAGATGACGCCACAAGAACGGGCATTGTATATCCGACGATTACTCGCTGGCCATCGGCCTCCCTCAAATAATGAACAGTCTCCAAAACGATAATAAGCCAGAATAAACGTCATGGGTTGATTTATCTGTCACAAACCTACATATGCACATCTTCACGTCAGTCCCCCCGAAGCAATTCGCGTCTTGAGGCATTGACACAGCCCTGAGGGACACATTTTGACTGATATAACATTCCAGAGCTTCGGCCTGGACCAAAGCCTGTTGAACGCGCTTGAACGTAACGGCTTCACCACTCCTACACCTATTCAACAGCAGTCCATCAAAGCCCAGCTTGAAGGCCGCGATATTCTTGGCGTTGCCCAAACCGGCACCGGCAAAACTGCTGCTTTCGGCCTGCCGATTTTGCACCATATCCTGAACATGCAGGGCCGCCCTGCGCCCAAAAGCTGCCGCGCACTGGTGCTGGCCCCTACCCGCGAGCTTGCGGTGCAAATAGAGGATAACTTTAAACAGTTCTCCGGCGGTGCGGGTTTGACGACTTGTCTGGTACTTGGCGGCGTATCACGCGCAGGCCAGATCAAAAAAATTGGCCGTGGCGTGGACGTGGTCATTGCGACTCCGGGTCGTCTAGAAGATTTGATGAACGACAAGAAAATCCGCCTCGATGAAGTGCGGTTTGTAGTTCTCGATGAGGCCGACCGGATGTTGGACATGGGGTTCGTGCAACCAGTAAAGCGTATTCTGTCACGGTTGCACCCGCGTCGCCAATCCGCGCTATTCTCGGCCACCATGCCTAAAGAGGTTCGCGGTCTTGCTGAAAGCTTCCTGAAGGATCCGGTGAAGGTTGAGGTCGCCCCGACGGTTGCGGCAGCCCCCAAAGTTGAGCAGCGAGCCGAGTTGATTACTGGGCCGTATAAACGTGGCCGTCTAGTGGAAATCCTGTCGGACCCAGAAGTAAAACGCACGATCGTTTTCGCACGCACCAAACGTGGAGCGGATAAGGTTGCGAAAAATCTTGGCACGGACGGGATCGAAGCCGAGGTTATTCATGGCAACAAAGCACAGAACGCACGCCAAAAGGCGCTTGGTAAATTCAAAAGTGGGTTTGTTGACGTGCTGGTCGCCACCGACATTGTGGCCCGCGGTATCGACGTTCCGGGGATCACCCACGTCATCAACTTTGATCTGCCCGACGAGGCCGAAAACTATGTTCACCGGATTGGTCGCACAGGCCGTAACGGTGCATCGGGTGTGTCAATCACACTGTGTTCGCCAGACGAGCTAAAGAAACTGGCCGCCGTCGAGAAAATTCTGAAGCGCAAGTTGATTGAGCGCGAAGGACCTGATCCAAAGCCGAAAGCCAAATCCAACGGCTGGCAGGGGAAACCCCGAGGTGGAAAACCTCAAGACCGTTCAGGTGGTGGAAAGCCAGGTGGAAGTCCGGCAGGGCGTACAAACCCTAAACGTCGTCGCCCAAATCGCAATAAATCTCGCGGACGGCCATCGGCTTAACGAAAAAGGGGAGAGCCGAAGCCCTCCCCGTTGATTTTATCTGACCTTAAACTTAACCGAACATGTCGGCAGTGATACCTGCGTACCAACCAACGGATTCTTCGTAAGTCTGCGCACGAAGCGCTTCGTCTTCACCTGTCTGGGAAATGAACCCGGACGTTTTGGCGATTTTCTCGTCAGTCGCTTCGTAAGCCGCACCAACCTTGATACCATCGTTGGTTTCGATCAACGACCAGCAAGTGTTGGAGAACTTGGCCGGGAAGACCGAGCTGCCTGTCAGCTTGCCACGAATTGCCATCGCGCAAACTTTGGCTTGGCTGTTCGCCGAGAAACCGGATTTTGGCATATCACCTTGTGCAGATGAATCACCAAGCACATAGATGTTTTCGTCGATTTTGCTGCGCATGTCGTGTGCATGGACAGGAGCCCAGTTACCATCGGTAACGCCAGCAATTTCCGCAATGCGACCAGCTTTTTGTGCCGGAATAACATTACAAACGTCGACTTTTTGCACTTCGCCGTCGATATCGACAGTCATTGCGCCCGCATCAACCGAAACATTTGCTCCGCCGAAGTCGGGGTCAACACGCTCGATCATGCCGTCGTAATGCTTGGACCAACCTTCTTCAAACAGGCCCTGCTTGGAGAATTTTGGCTTAGGATCAAGGATAAGAATCTTTCCGGTCGGGTTGATTTCCTTCATCATGTGAGCAACCATCGAAACACGCTCGTATGGTCCAGGAGGGCAACGATACGGGTTCGGCGGAGCAACCATAGCAAATGTGCCACCGGCTTCCATCGATTCAACCTGTGCTTTCAGAAGCTGTGTTTGTGAACCCGCCTTATAGGCATGAGGCATCGCATTTTGCGAGGACAGGTCCCAACCTGGAACGGAGCCTTCGATAAAGTCGATACCCGGCGAGATCACTAGACTGTCGTATGGAACCTTGGAACCACCCGCCAACGTTACGGTTTTCGCGTCACGATCAACACCGATAGCCCAGTCATGGACAACGTTGATGCCGTATTCCGCTGCCAAAGTGCCATAGCTGTGGCCCATGGATGCGAATTCACGGAAACCGCCGATGTAGAGGTTCGAGAAGAAACATGTGTAATATGTGCGTGTTGGTTCAATCAAGGTTACATCGATTGCACCTGCACTGTCTTTGGAAATATAGCGTGCAGCAGTTGCACCGCCTGCACCACCGCCAATCACAACAACTTTGGGCTTGCCGTGTCCGGCACCCATCACCATCGGAGCGCTCAGGGTTGCGGCTGTTGCCACACCTGCGCCAATAAATCCACGTCTATCAAGTTTCATTTTCATTCTCCTTTGCTAAGTTGATTTATCATTCTACTGCTTCGAAATATGCCGCCAGCGCCGCGATTTCTTCGTTCGAAAGGCGTTTTGCCGTTAAGATCATTATCGGATGTGTCCGGTGTTCGTTTTTGTATGCATGCAGTGCTGTTACGAAATCTGCTTTCATCCAGCCAACGATTGACGGGATGCCGTCGTCGCCGCCGTTGACCTGATGACATGTCACGCATTCACCAGACAGGTAGTTGCCATATTCGGGATCTCCAACAATGCCAAGAATCACGGGATCAACGTCCGGATCACGGACGAGCAGGGTTGATTCGGCCTCCGAGATGTTCGCGGGGTTTTCCGAGAACATCCGCAGGTAAGCCATAAGG
>JAPYON010000105.1 GCA_029938175.1 Paracoccaceae bacterium
GGTTTTTGGCACCAAAGTCGGCTTAAACTAAGAGAGAGTTCGGCTCATCTGGTTGGTTGCATTATGCAGCGCGTTGTCTGTGATGCAAGCGTCGCGTTTCGAATGTTTTACGTTTGATCCTTTCCCTTTGTTGTAGAATGGCTTTGTCGCGTCCGAAGTAGACGTCGGCGGGTGTGACGTTGTTCAGGCTCTCATGATAACGCTGATGGTTGTAGTGGTCGACGAATGCCTCGATTTGGGCTTCGAGATCGCCGGGTAAGAAGTAGTTTTCCAGCAGGATACGGTTCTTCAGGGTCTGATGCCAACGTTCGATCTTGCCTTGTGTTTGTGGATGGTAGGGCGCACCACGGGAGTGCTTCATGCCTTTATCTTGTAGCCACTCAGCCAGTTCCCCTGAGACGTAGCTCGACCCGTTGTCGCTGAGCAGCCGCGGCTTGTGAGCGACGTGGACCTGGTCGCAGCCCGAAGCCTGCAAAGCCAGCTCAAGGGTGTCAGTCACATCCTCCGCCTTCATGTTGGTGCATAACTTCCACGAGATGATATAGCGACTGTAGTCATCCAGGATCGTGCTGAGATAAAACCAGCCCCAGCCAAGCACCTTGAGATATGTGAAGTCCGTCTGCCAAAGCTGATTGATGGTCGTGGTTTTGTCAGTGAACTCGCTGGCGGCTTTAATCACGATGAAAGCCGGGCTAGTGATCAGATCGTGCGCTTTCAAGATCCTATATGTTGAAGCCTCTGATACAAAGTAGCTTTCTTGATCAGTGAACGTGACCGCCAGCTCTCTCGGTGATAGTTCCGTCTCCTGTAACGCCAGTTTAACGACCTTCGCGCGCACTTCGTCCGGGATGCGGTTCCAGACCTGCTTTGGCCTGGGAGATTGATCCTGCAATCCAGCCTCACCACGTTGCAGATACCGATCATACCAGCGGTAGAATGTGGTGCGGGGAATGCCCAGCTTAACCAGCGTTTGTCGCGCGGACAGGTGGCTTTCTTCGATCAAGCGGATGATCTCCAGCTTCTCAGATGCAGCATACCTCATTCGTGGTCGCCCCCCTCGCCCAACATGCTTTTTTTGAGCAAGCGGAGTTCCAGGGTTTGTTCGGCTACCACTTCTTTGAGATCGCGGGCTTCGCGACGCAAATACTTCACCTCGTCAGTGTTCGCTGCCCGAGCCGTGTCGCCGGCCAAACGCCGCTTCCCAGCTTCCATGAAATCCTTAGACCATTTGTAGTAGATGCCTTGAGAGATACCCTCGCGACGGCACAGCTCTGCGATACTGTCTTCGCCACGCAGGCCGTCCAAGACGATCCTGATCTTCTCTTCAGATGAATATTGTTTGCGGGTGGCCCGTTTGATGTCTTTGACGATCTTCTCGCCAGGGCTTTTGCGTGTTCCAATTGTCTGTCTCATGTCCACTCCTCAGTGGTTACGATGAGCCAGAAACACTCTCTTATCAAATTACCCTATTTGGACCCATAGGCGCTGACGTTAGACAGCATCTACTACAAATGGTCTAAGGATTTCATGGAAGCTGGGAAGCGGCGGCTTGCGGGTGACACGGCCCGTGCTGCAACCACGGATGAAGTCAAAGACCTGCGCCGTGAATCCCGCGACCTGAAGGAGGTTGTTGCTGAGCAAACGCTGGAATTACGCCTTCTCAAAAAAAATATGATCGGGGGCAAGGCCTGCCCCCGAAAGAAGATCAAGAGCGACAGCTACTCGGTCAGCGCGTTATGGTTGCCATCGCAGAAGGGTTGTCCGTCCGTTTGCTTGCAGGCACAAAAGTATTTCGTTTCCGAAGTTTCCGCCTGCCATTTCACGGGAAGGAAGCCGGTGTCCTTGTGGTTTCCATCACAGAACGGCTGGTTCTTTGATTGCCCGCAAGAGCACCAGAAATAGTTTTTGCCTTCTTCCACATAGACGGCGATCGGCGCGGTGCCGGCAACTTTTACTTTGGTCATTGGTTATTCCTTGGTTTGGGGTCACATTCAGCCGTGAATGTGACCGGGTTTGGGATTTTCCAGTTTATCGCTGGCGAATTTCCAGCTAACGGTCAGGAGCCGGATCATCACATCGATTTCGGCGGCATCGCGTGGCGCGAAGGCCATCACCGCATTTTTTGGGATATAGCCGAGCGTCGCCATAGGATGAGGTTCGCCCCAACCTCTGGAGAAAAGTTCCTCGACTACCTCCAGTGGCAACATCAGATGGGACGAGCCATCATATGCGGGGTGCACATGCGCGAACTCGCGGCCTATCATAAATGCTTCGGGCGGCCCGCAGATATGGCTTTTGGGCAGCACCAATGCCTCGGCTCCGGGAACCGAGATACCCGAGGGGTGGCGCTCGATAAAGGGGAGCTGAAAGGCGCGTTCTTTAAACTGTGCGTGTATTTCGCGTGACGAATTCTGCGACACTTGCTCGTGTGGCGCGCAGTCGGTGGTTTTAGGGCGCGGCCCATTTCTTGGCGGCAATGTAAAGCTCACAGTCTTATTCCTTGAAGGTTGAAGGTTGAAGGTTGAAGGTTTCAGCCGAAGGTGAAGGCACTTTCAACAGCGCCCATGACATGATCTTCGAGGGTTTTTACACCTTGATCTGCAAGGGCGGCCCCGGCGGCAACATGGAGCGGGATCAGGTGTTCCTCGCGCGGGTTGGCGTCGCGGGCACCGGGCGCTTGACTCCAAGCAGCCAGCATCCGGTCGCGTTCCTCCGCATCCGTGCGGGTGGTGGCATCGGTTAACCAGCGGTCAAATTCCACGCCCTGCGGCGCAGCACTGCTGCCCCCGCGCATTGACTGCATCATCACCTGCATATTGTGATAGGTGTTGCCCGAGGCGATGATCAACACACCCTCGTCGCGTAAAGGCGCAAGCGCACGGCCGGCGGCGAGGTGCGCCTGCGCGTCCAGATCGCTGCGCAGGGACAGTTGCACGCAGGGGATATCAGCCTTGGGGAACGCCACCTTGAGCGGAATAAACGTACCGTGATCATAGCCGCGTTTATCGTCCGCACCGGTAGGGAAACCGGCATCTTCCAGCAGGTCTTGAACCCGTTTGGCCAAAGCCGGATCGCCTGGGGCTGGCCATGTCAGCTCGTAGGTATGGGGCGGAAAACCGCCATAATCAAACAGCAGGTCCGGGGTCGGATTGCGCTGCACCGTGAACTGTGCTTCCTCCCAGTGGCCCGAAATCACCAGCAGCGCCTTTGGTTTTTCCGGCAGGCTGGCGGGCAAGTCTTCGAGAAATTTGCGCTGTTTGTCCCATGTATCGGCCGGATCCCAGTCCATAAAGAAACAGGGGCCGCCACCGTGGGGGATGAACATTGTGGGCTGTCGTACAGTCATCGTTTGCTCCAGTCAGTCGGTTTTGCCAGGCGCTTGGCAGAGCGCATTAAAGTGCGCGCGTTGGTATCGGAACGGATGTCGGCCGTGGACGGCTCTGGCCGGAGCATCCGTGTCAGCACACCGCTTTTCAGCCAGAATTGTTGATAAAGGGCACCAAGGAAGTGTAGCAGGATGGCCAACGGCACCACTGGTTCCATCAACACATGCAGTTGTCGAGCCAGTGTCACGCCACCAAACCAGTGCAATACACCGCTGACCGGCATCACCAGCACGATTAAATAAAGCAGCGCTTTGACTATCTTGGAAATGGCGGCAAGCACCACTGGCTCGTCCTTCGGCAGGGGCGGAACACCGCGCTTCGCCAGCACCTGTAATCTCCAGAGCGCAAGAAAGAACACCAACGTGCCGCCTGCAATGTGTATCAACATTGCAGGGTCATACCCACCCCATGTGCCATCTTTAACCGCTTCGACCGCCGCAATCATCGCCTCGTGGGTGACAAAGGCAGCGATAACCAGAACCGCGCTAACCCAGTGCAGGGTGATCTGAAGACGGCTGTAACCTTTCACTACGTTACTCATTCGGCAGCACCTAGGTCATAGGGCGATTTCTTTGCCCGCACTCGGTTTTGCAGCATAAAGGAAATGATCAGCAGGACCCATGCCACAACCGCTGGCGGCCAACCCGGATCACCCGCACCGATATGTGCCGATGCTGCCAGTAGCAGGTGCCAGAACATTGAGGCATACACCCAATCCGACAAGAAGGTCGAGGGCCGCCACAACAGCACAACCGCACCGATGATTTTAAGGACCACCAGCGGCCAAACCAGATAGGCTGGATAATTCAACAGGCCGGTATACATTTCGACCACTGCTTCGTGGGCCACGGTATAAAAAATCGCGCCCCCCAGGTAAACTAGCGCCACCAGCCCGGTGGCGATCCAGTAGACTATTTTCGCAGTTTTGTCGTTCATTTTGTTTCCCTCTCTTTGGTTTCTTTGCCAACGTTCTGCCTCCGGAACCAGCTGGTATTGATTCGTTATGCTAATTGTATTATAAATGTAGGAGATAAAATATAAGTAGGCATTTATAAGTAACCACTAAACGGAGGCGATATGACCAAGAAACAGACACCGTCCTGCCCGATGGAAGCCATCCTGCAGTTATTGATGGGACCGTGGACGGCCTACATCCTTTATGTTCTACGCGACCAGGGGCCACAGCGATTTGGCGCGCTTAGGCGGGCTGTTCCCGGTATCTCGACCCGCGTCTTGACCGAGCGTTTACGTAAGCTCCAAGGGGCCGGCGTGATTTGGCGCGAGCAGACCCAAACCATCCCGCCGGCCGTGACCTATGGCATGACCGCGCGAGGTGAGGAATTAGGAACTGTGCTAGACAGCCTGGGGGAAATTGCACAACGCTGGCAGTCTGAAGGGGCATTTGGCGAAGATATTATCGCAGCCGAGTAGTAAGGAAAGCTTACCGGAAGCCCATTTTTCGCCCTGCTGACAGTTCGCTGGCCGCCACCACAATGGCGTCGCTGTTAATAGCGTAATGGCGATACAGGCCCTGCATTGTGCCGGTCTGGCCGAAGTGTTCAACCCCGAGGGATACTGTGCGATGTCCCAAAACTCCGCCAAGCCATGAAAGCGTCGCCCGGTGACCGTCGATGACGGCGATCACCAGAACGATTACAACTATGATTTGCCATACCGTCACGATGTCCCAACGCTTGATTAGACCTGAGAAGATAAACGCCGTCTGACGTCAGCGCCTATGGGTCCAAATAGGGTAATTTGATAAGAGAGTGTTGTTGGCTCATCGTAACCTTCAAGGATCGCGGCATTTCTGGTAT
>JAPYON010000215.1 GCA_029938175.1 Paracoccaceae bacterium
GGGCAAAGGTGCGTCTTTGCCAAGCAGAGGCATGGAATGACGCACATTCAAGGTTTTATCGAAATCCGTACCGCCTAATCTTTTACCATGGGTCGCGAGGAATTGGGCAGGAGTGGCGGCGTTGGGGGTCGCGCGAAAAATTGATAAATCCGAGGTTCCCGGCCAATATCTACGATCAGGCCCAGCGATTTGTCACGATCCAGAACATTGTTGGCTAGGGCGGCGACCTCCGGTTCGAACATGAATTCCACATGGGTGGATCCGGCGCGGGTGTAGCATTTGAGAAGGTCGATCTCGGCTTGCTGTCCTTGACTTGGTCATCGTGAAAATGCACAGGACGGCCAGATAGAACGCGGTCGAATGTTCGGCCTTCGAAGGCTTCGGCCCGTGATTTTAATTGCGCAGAAAACCCGCGATAATATCAATAAAATCCAGATGTTGCCCCATAAGATACCGCTTTTCGCGCATCAGAAATGTTCCAAGAACCCGCTTAAGAGAGCGCATATACCGCCCCTCGGACCCGTCCGTCAGACAGGTGTTCGCCTTAGTACCGAGGTGAATTTCGTTGCGTGTAAAGTCAAAGAATATCGCGGTCGGCAGCGTGTCGGAGCCTTGCTCCATCGACAAACGCCTAACTTGTCCGTTAACTAACGTCGCTACCGCCGAGTTCGAAGTGCCAAAATCGATACCCAGCATATTATGTTGATCGTTAACTGTTTTATAACCCTTTGGAAATGCGGAAAAATTGGGCATACAACCCAGCTTTTGACGCCTTACAAGCGCGAGGGTAACGGTACATTAACCTATTGGAAATAAGGGGCAGGATCGACGCTGTCGGTGCCTCTACGGACTTCGAAGTGCATCGTTGCTGGATCACCAGCGGCGACTACACCGATTACCTGCCCGCGTTTCACCGCGTCACTCTTGGCGACGGTGACTTTATCAACGCGGCCATAGATCGTCAGGATGTCGTTTGCATGGCGCACCAGAACGATGGTTCCCATCCCTCCGGTAGACGTAGA
>JAPYON010000106.1 GCA_029938175.1 Paracoccaceae bacterium
CCATTGTAGTGGGCGGCGGGAATGTAGGTTTATATGTCGCCACTGCGCTTGAAAATGGCAAGCACCGTATCCATACCAAAGTGATTGAAAGGGACCGTACGCAGGCCGAAGCTGCGGCCGATGCGTTAAGCCGAACAGTTGTTCTGCACGGTGATGGTCTGGATATGAACCTGCTGGAAGAAGCTAATATTTCCAAGGCAGATGCGTTACTGGCGGTGACGGACGACGATAAAACCAATATGTTGTCCTGTGCCCGCGCCAAAGCGTTGGGATGCCCGCTGACGATTGCGCTGATCAATGATCCAAGCCTGACGACCTTGATGGCCCCGTTGGGGATTGATGCGTTCGTTAACCCGCGGGCAACCACAGTTTCGTCGATCCTGCGACACATCCGGCATGGTAGCGTGCGTAAGGTGTACTCGGTCGGGGATACGGAGGCCGAGGTTATCGAGGCACAAGTTCTGGGCACGTCGCCACTGGCGGGCGAGCTGGTGCGTGACATAGACTGGCCCGAGGGCGCGATCGTCGGCGCAATACACAAGCGCGGCGAGATATTGATCCCGATGGGTGACACTCGGATTGAAGAGGGGGACGTGTTGATCGTCTTTGCCCTAAGCGATGACGTGCCTGTGATTGAAAAGCTGTTTCAGGTCAAAATCGAATTCTTCTGATGGTAGCGCATTTTAGAAAATACCCGTTATTCGTGTTAATCATGATGATTGGCGCGTTTAGTATGGTATTGCCTGCTATTCACGCAGCTAAACTGGGCGATGCAAGGGGAGCACAAGTCTTTCTTAGCTATGCGATGTTTATCCTGATAATTTCGGTAATAATGGGATTGGCATTGATGAACAGGGTGTCGCGTGGCACATCACGTTCGCATCTGGTTACCATCTTTTTGGTTTACACACTTTTGCCGATCTTTCTGGCGATGCCCTTCAGTGCATTAATCCCTTCTATGGGCCCAATCCAGGGCTACTTCGAAATGCTGTCCAGCCTGACAACCACAGGCGCGACGTTGATTAATGATCCGTTAAGCATCTCCGAACCGTTGCACTTGTGGCGGGCTTTGGTCGCATGGATGGGCGGCTTCTTCGTTGTTATCATTGCCCTTAGCGTTATGGAGCCGATGAATCTGGGCGGCTTTGAAATTAGGTCACTCGTTCTTGGAACAGACGGGGGAACGGTTGCATATGGCGCGGCCGATGCATCCGAGCGGGTAGAAAAATATGCACTTAAAATAGGGCCGGTCTATGTGGCCGTGACGTTTGTATTGATGGCTGTTCTGTACATGTCGGGTGACCGTGCCTATGTCGCGTCCATTCACGCCATGTCGATCATCTCGACCAGTGGAATCTCGCCAATTGGCGGGACATTGCACACGGAATCTGGAAGATTGGGTGAAATGTTCATGGTGGTTTTCCTTTTGTTCGCCGTGTCAAACCGTGGTTTCCAATCATTCAGCACAGCTAACTGGCAGTGGCTGAAACGCGATGTCGAGGTGCGCTTGATGCTTATAGCCACCCTCGGAATCACGATTATGCTTTTCATACGTCATTGGATATCTGCGTTCGACGTACCTACGCAAAGCAATATTGGTGCTGCGTTTTGGGGCAGTATATTCACAGTTATGTCGTTTCTGACGACAACCGGATTTGAAAGCGCGGATTGGTCGGTATCACAAAACTGGTCGGGGCGTAGCACGTCTGGAATAATATTTTTGACACTTGTCGTAATGGGTGGCGGTGTTGCGACCACCGCTGGCGGCGTTAAATTGCTGCGGATCTACGCGCTGTATAAACACGGCCTGCGCGAAATGGAGCGATTGGTTCATCCGTCTAGTGTTGGTGGAGCGGGCATGGCTGCGCGGAGATTTCGGCGGGAAGGGGCGTTTACAGCATGGGTGTTTTTCATGCTGTTCCTAGTCGGCATTGCGATGATAATGTTGGCGTTGACCTTTGTCGGCATTGGCTTTGACGAAGCGATAGCGTTTTCGATCGCGGCCGTCACAAACACCGGTCCGGTAGCTGGCATGCTGGAAACCGGCTTACAATACACAGATATAGGCATAAGTGGTCAACTGATTTTATGCGTCGGTATGGTTTTTGGCAGGGTCGAAGTTTTGGCCCTTATCGCGCTGTTTAATCCCAGCTACTGGCGCCGCTGAGCAACTTTTTGTGCAATTGCAAGAAAACTCGTCGCTTTAGGCTGGAAATTCCCTCTCCATGACCCCATTATGTAGTAGATAATAACAAGAGTTTGCACCGAATGCAGGCTCGATAAAAGCAAAGGCTAGTATAATGGCTGCAGATAAACATAACCTACAAGATGCGTTTCTGAATAATGTTCGTAAGGCAAAAAACCCGGTTACGATATTTCTTGTAAATGGTGTTAAATTACAAGGATCTATCACTTGGTTTGATAACTTTTGTGTTTTATTGCGTCGCGAAGGTTCTTCGCAGCTTGTGTATAAGCATGCGATTTCGACCATTATGCCTTCACAGCCCGTTATATTTCACGACGGTGACGATGCCGAGTAACGCCTGATGCGTTGTGCGGTTATTCACCCCGATCTGTCGGCGCAAATAAAGCGCCGTACGCCTGCTCTTGCGCTGGAGGAGGCTGTTAATCTTGCCGAGGCGCTGAATGTCGAAGTTGTTCTGTCGAACGTTGTAAAGATTTCCAAGCCGCGGGCAGGGGCGTTGTTCGGGAAAGGCAAAGTCGAAGAACTCAATGCTTTATTCGAGGCAAGCGACGTCGGCCTCGTGATTGTTGACGGAAAAGTTTCCCCGATCCAGCAACGAAACCTAGAAAAACTGTGGAATGTTAAACTACTGGATCGGACGGGTCTGATCCTCGAGATTTTTTCGGCGCGCGCTGCCACGCGGGAAGGGGTCTTGCAGGTTGAAGTTGCGCACCTAAGCTATCAAAAATCCCGTCTGGTTCGCAGTTGGACCCACTTGGAGAGACAACGCGGCGGCCTTGGGTTTATCGGCGGGCCCGGCGAGACCCAGATCGAGTCGGACCGCCGTGCATTGGCCGACCAGATCATACGGATCAAAACCCAGTTGAACAAAGTTGTGAAAACCCGTGCATTGCACAGGGCTGCGCGCAAGAAGATTCCGTATCCAATCGTAGCGTTGGTCGGATATACGAACGCCGGGAAATCCACTATATTCAACAGGATAACCGGCGCTGATGTGATGGCGAAAGATATGCTGTTCGCGACCCTTGATCCAACAATGCGCGGAATCGAATTGCCTTCTGGCCGTAAGGTCATTTTATCTGACACAGTCGGGTTCATCTCTGATCTGCCAACACAGCTGGTCGCAGCTTTTCGTGCTACGTTAGAAGAAGTGCTGGATGCGGATATTGTGCTGCATGTGCGCGACATTTCGCATCCAGAGACTGTTGAGCAAGCACGTGACGTTGTCGAAATTCTGACAGAAATCGGGATATCCGATCAAGCGCAAGATGCTATGCTGGAAGTCTGGAACAAGATTGATAATTTACCTGACGCCAAGGCTGATAGTTTCAGAACGTCAGCCGAACGCGAGAGCAAGCATTGCATAACTTCGGCGATTACTGGCGAGGGTCTAGAAGGGCTATACGATGCAATCGAGAACGCACTAGCTGAGCCTGTCTTTGACGAGGTGCTGCGACTGGATTATTCGCAAGGCAAAGCCCGCGCTTGGTTGTATGCGCATAACGTCGTACAAAACGAAGAGCAGACGGAAGAGGGTTACGTGCTTGAAGTTCAGTGGACGGAAGAAACAGGGAACCAGTATAAAGCCGCTGCGATCTAAAAGGTTTCCTCATCCAACGGTAGTCGCGTAATAGATATTATGTTAAATAATGTGATTATCTTGTTGTACTGTTAGTTCAGAAGTATAGTCTAAGCCGATGAATACAATCACACATCCCAGATTGAAACCAATACTCATATGTGGCCCTACGGCCTCGGGTAAGTCTGCTTTGGGCTTAGAGGTCGCGCGAAGGTCTGGTGGCTGCATCGTCAACGCTGACGCACTACAGGTCTATGATACGTGGCGGGTATTGACAGCGCGGCCCAGTAACTTGGACGAAGAAATCGTACCACATCACCTTTATGGACAGGTTTCGTCGAATACGACGTATTCCGTCGGTACATGGTTGCGCGACGTTAAAAAGGTAATGGAAACGACTGATGACCCTTTAATCATCCTTGGTGGCACCGGATTGTACTTTTCTGCCATTACGTCAGGTCTGGCGGAAATACCGCAGACGCCCGACGGCATCAGGTTGCGCGGAAATCTAATTAGAAATGCATCGCAAGGCGCGGAATTTATAACATATTTATCTGACCTAGATCCTGAAACCCTGGCCAAGACAGATGTGGACAACCCGATGCGCTTGCAACGCGCGTGGGAAGTCTTCGAGACCACGGGTCGGGGCCTGGCTTCATGGCAGCGGGAAACGCCACCACCGATGATCTCGCTGGATACTTCGGCGGCGTATGTTCTGAATTCTGATGTGGATTGGCTTAATAACCGAATTGCGCGCCGGTTCGATCAAATGATAGATGCCGGCGCGCTGGATGAATGCCGCGCTGTGATGCAGGCAGGATGGGAACCGACCCTGCCCTCGTCTCGCGCATTAGGCGCACGAGAGTTAATATCGCACTTGAATGGCGAAACCTCACTAGCGGATGCCAAGGAACTTGCAACGATCGCTACACGGCAGTTTGCGAAACGTCAGCGTTCGTGGTTTCGCAACAAAATGTCGGACTGGCGTCAGGTTGAATTAGACGATGCCACCGATATTGGTGAGCTTGCCGATAGTATTTGGCGCAGTGCGCAACAGGGCTGACCACTACCTATAGTGTTATCACTTTTTGATCGCAGCAGATGATGTATGCGATTCGGTGTTTGTGGATAACTGCCTAAAAACTGTTGAAAAAATGCATAAATCCAGTAGTTTATATAAAAAAGCGAACATTGGAGGCAGACAAATTGACTATATCAAACGATTATTCTGTTCGGGAGACCCGGACTGCAGAGCAACCCGCCGAAGTCGTTCACTGCGAAAGTATTTCAGTACGCGGGCTGAAACAGCCGTGGCGACTGGACGAGCATAGACATTATGATTTGCACCAGTTTTTTTTGATTACGCG
>JAPYON010000107.1 GCA_029938175.1 Paracoccaceae bacterium
TTTATTAATTCACCTTTGTCGCCGCTATTGCTGTTCGCATGTTTGGCGCTGGGTCTTCTGGGGCTGGTTTCGACACCGCGTCAGGAAGATCCGCAGATTTCAGTGCCGATGGTCGATATTTTCTTTTCGTATCCGGGGGCTTCGGCCAATCAGGTAGCCTCTTTGGCGACTGATCCGTTGGAACGTCTGATGTCGGAAATTCAGGGCGTAGACCACGTTTATTCCATGTCGCAGCGCGACGGGGCGATGGTTACCGTTCAGTTCGATGTTGGCGAAGAGATGGGACCGTCGCTGGTCAAGCTCAACGATAAAATTCAATCTAATCTGGACCGCATTCCACCGGGTGTTTCACAGCCATTGATTAAGCCTAAGGGCGTTGATGATGTGCCTATTATTACACTAACGTTGTGGTCGCATGAAGTTGACGAGGCGGCTTTGCGCTCGCTTGGTTTGAACGTGATGCAGCGCCTTAAAGAGGTCGAGAATACCTCGCAAAGTTTTATTGTTGGCGGGCGTTCCGATGCGATCCGCGTTGAGGTATTCCCCGAGCGGTTGGCCGGTTTTGGCATCAGTCTTGACCAGTTGGCAATGACGATCCGCACGGCAAATTCTGAACGTGGCGTTGGTTCGGTGGAGATGGGCGACACCTCGTTCACGCTTTACACGGGTTCGTTCTTACGCACCGCACAGGATATCGAAAACCTGATGGTTGGCGTGTTTGACGGCAGCCCGACATATGTACGTGATGTAGCTTTGGTTACCGAAGGTACGAATGACGCGACTGACGTGGTTTTCTATTACACTGGTCCGGCATATGGCGTGCACGGTGAAGAGGGCGAAGAGGTTCATGTAAGCGGTGAACGTGCGCCGATCGGTGCGCCTGCGGTCACAATTGCGGTTGCCAAAAAAGGCGGCTCCAATGGTGTTGGTGTTGCTGATGAAATTCTGGCTTATGTGGACCGTCTGCAGGGCAGCCTGATCCCTGACAATGTACATGTCGAAGTTACGCGGAACTACGGCGAGACAGCGAACCACAAGGTTAACGAGCTCCTGTTCAAGTTGTTCGTGGTGACCGGTGCTGTGACGATGATGATTTGGCTTGCGCTTGGTTGGCGCGCCTCCATCGTGGTGCTGGTGGTTATTCCGGTGGTTATTTTGCTGACAGTGTTCGCGGCATTCCTGATGGGGTTCACGATTGACCGGGTTAGTTTGTTCGCTCTGATTTTCTCTATCGGGATTTTGGTGGATGACGCCATTGTTGTGGTTGAAAACATCTATCGCCGTTGGCTGCAGAACGGTGAATGCACCGATGATTGTACCGTAGATGCGGTGCGCGAAGTGGGTAACCCGACGGTTCTGGCGACATTTACCGTGATCGCGGCACTTATGCCGATGGGGTTCATTTCCGGTATGATGGGGCCATATATGGCACCGATTCCTGCACTTGGTTCGGCGGCGATGTTGCTGTCGTTGTTTGCAGCGTTCATCTTCACGCCTTGGTTGGCGAAACGTATTCGCCCGTCCATGGATAGTCTGGATAAGATGCAAAGGGCGGAGCATCGTCAGGCTGAATGGCTGCACAAGCTGTTCACCAAGTCGTTGCTTCCATTGATTGAGGTCCGCTGGAAGGGCTGGGCTTTCGGGATTGGCCTTCTGATTGTGTTCGGGCTTAGCTTGTCGATGTTTGGCACCAAGGCTGTGACGGTCAAAATGCTGCCAAATGACAACAAGCCTGAGTTCAACGTGACCGTTAACATGCCTGAAGGTACGGCCCTGCCGACTACGGCCAATGTCGTGGCGCAGTTGGCGGAAGAGTTGCAAAAAATGCCGGAAGTTACGGCGTTGCAGTCTTATGCCGGTACGGCGTCTCCGTTCAACTTCAATGGCTTGGTGCGGCATACGTATTTGCGTAACGAAAGCTGGCATGGCGATATTCAGGTGCAGGTGCAGCACAAGGAAGATCGCGATTTAACCTCGCATGATCTGGCTGTTGCGGCGCGTGAGGCGTTATTGCCAATCGCGACGGAACTGGGCGCCAAGATCGAAGTTATCGAGATGCCACCGGGACCGCCTGTTTTGCAGACTGTTGTTGCCGAAGTTTATGGACCGGATGCGAAAACGCGCCGCCAAGTGGCGCGCGATCTGGAAGGTTTGTTTGAAGAAGCTGAAACCATCGTGGATGCGGGCAGTTTCCTGACCGCCCCGTATGAGAGCTGGCGTTTCGTTGTGGACCGCGAGAAGGCTTCGCGCCGTGGTGTTTCTGTTGAAGACATCAATCGTCAGCTTGAAATGTCTATGGGTGATTTCAAACTGGGCGATGTGAAAATGGAGCGTTCGTTAGAACCCCGCTTCATCATCTTGCAAATGCCGCTTTCGCTGCGCAGTCAGTTTGGTCGTCTCGGTCAACTGCCGATCCCGACGGCTAGTGGCAACATGATTCCGCTGACAGAGTTGGGCCGTTTTGAGCCATTCTTGATGGACGATCCTGTTTATCACAAAGACCTGCGCGCAGTTGAGTATGTAACGGGTGAAGTTTCGGGCCGCCTTGGCGCGCCTATCTATGCCTTGTTCGAGGTAGAAGATTTGTTGGACGGCTACACCTCGCCTGACGGTGTGCGTGTTGGTACGAACTACACCGGTCCACCTGCGGACAGTCTGCAATCTTCGCTGGAATGGACGGGTGAGTGGACTGTTACGTATGTGACATTCCGTGACATGGGTATCGCTTTCGGTATCGCGTTGATCATGATCTACATTCTTGTAGTTTGGGAATTTGGCAACTTTACAACGCCAGCCATCGTTATGGCCCCGATCCCGTTGACGTTGATCGGTATCGTGCCTGGGCATTGGTTGCTTGGCGCGTCGTTCACGGCGACCTCGATGATCGGATTTATCGCACTGGCGGGTATTATTGTTCGAAATTCTATCCTGTTGGTGGATTTTGCCCGCATTCAGGTTAAATCCGGTATGGAAGTGAAAGAGGCTGTGATTAGCGCCTGTGGGACACGTACACGCCCGATCATTATTACGGCTTTAGCGCTGGTTGCCGGTTCATTTGTTATCCTTAGTGATCCAATTTTCCAGGGCATGGCGATTTCGTTGATGTTTGGCGGGATGGTTTCCACGCTATTGACACTGATCGTTATTCCGCTTGGCTGCGTTAGCTTTAAAGCCGCGCTGATTGAGGGCGGTAATGATGGTGACCATGACGACAATGGCGGTGGTCAAAAACCTGCTGCCGCTGGCAGCGACGTGGCGACGGTTAGCAAGAATGCGAAGTTTTCGAGCCTAGCCTCCGGGGTTGTCGACGTTGTTGTGATGGTTGGCGAAGTGGCACGGCTCTTGGTCGTTGGCATCGTTACGGGGGCATTCCGCTGGATCAAAGGGTTGTTCACGCGGTCTAAGACCGCAGCACCTGTTACGCCTGCGCCCGTTGTGACACCGAAAGTAGAGGTAGTGCCAACTGCGGCTCCCGAACCGGTTAAGGCTGCGCCGAAACCTGCAGCGAAACCCGCGTCAAAGCCAAAAGCAAAGCCTGCGGCCAAGGCAGCACAGAAACCTTCGGTGAAGCGTAAAGCGAAGGCGGCACCTAAACCTGCGACCAAGCCAGCCTCTAAGCCAGCAGCCAAGCGCACGGTGTCGCGCACTGCTGCTACCAGAAAACCACGTCGGGGTATTCGTCTGAATACTTCTATCAACGATACTCAGGAGTAGGATTGGATTATGCGTAAAATCATTGCACTTGCCGCGATTCTGACTGCGACGGTCCCTAGTGTGGCCCTCTCTGTTGACGGGAGTATGCCTGCGCCATTGCCTGGGCCGTACCAGTTTATGATGATCCCGCAGCCGAATTATGTGCAGCCAACGCCATATGCTGCGCCGCAGACGGAAGTCCAGCCGCAGGGGCAACAGTCTGTGCTGCCATATTGGATGCAGGCGCCGCGTCAGCAACTGCCATATTGGATGCAAGCCCCGCAGGGGCAACCGCAACCGTTTGCTAATTCGGCGGCTGTTCCATACGGCAGTCAAGGGAATGCATCAGCGAACACGGAAATTGGTGGTCAAACGCAGGGCGGGTTCAATTTCAATGCTCAGGCGCGTAGCAACAATACGTTTAACCAAGGTTATGGCCAGAGTGCTGGCCCCAGTTATTTCCCGGGATACGGGGGAAGTACGCAAGCGCCGAAAAACATGCCACCGCAGCAGAATACCCGGCCTGTACAACAGCAACCCGCACCAAATTTTCAAGGGTATCCGGCCGCGCCTTACCCTGCGCCACAAGGCATGAATGGGCCATGGAATGGCAATTCAGGTACACCGTGGGGCGGACAATCATTTGGACCTTGGGGTCCGGGTTTTCCGACAGGCTGGGGCCTACCAACATGGTGGGGTCGTTAGATGCTGATGGATATTAAAGCGAAAACAGATGGAAAGTTTGGAACGAAAATGAAGCATATTTCTCCTGTAATTGCGCTTGGCGCACTGGTTGCGGTGTGGCCTCTTGGTGCCACTGCGCAAGGAAACCTGTGGAACATGACCGAGGGTACGCAAACGCAGTACGTGCCAACAGCATCCGTTGCCAGCCCTTATGCACCGGCAAACCTTGAACAGAAATTGTCCTCGGGTGACGTATCGCCGCAAGAAGTGCCGCAGGAATATGTTCAGCCAAGCGTTGAAACAGGGCCACAGTTCGCGCCGTTGGAGCAGCCAGTACCTGCGTCACAGTACGGGCAGAAATTCCAGCAGCAACAGCAGCAACAGCAGCAACAGCAGCAATTCGCGCCGATTCAGCAGTTCATGGGTCAGCAACCGTATTATGGCAACGTGCCATACGGCAATTTTGGCAATTACGGTGGCTATGTCCCAAATTACGCCTATGGCGGTTATCCAAACGTGAGCGGCTATCCCGGCGTTTACGGCGGATACCCGGTCACCAACGGCTACAACAGCATTCCCTACGGGTACGGCACACAGGCGCCGTTCTCAAACGGGTTTAATGGTTTCCCTTTCAGCAATGGAGGATTTGGAAATCAATACGGAAACATCCCAGGCGGCATCTCGCCGTTCTTTGGCGGCGGCAATTCCCCCTTCGGGTTTTGGTGATCACCTATCAGATGTAAGCGTCCGGGTTCGGGCGCATAACAAGA
>JAPYON010000108.1 GCA_029938175.1 Paracoccaceae bacterium
TTAAGGTTCGAAATGCCATGCCGCAGCTTTTTCACCGCTTCATCAAGGTCGTTTCTCTCACCATTCAGGTTGTCAAATTCTTCCTGCACTTCGCGCGCGTCTTCCTCAGCCCGCAGGTTCACAGCGCCCAGTGCTTCGCGTTGGCGTTTCAGGCGATTCACGTCATTCTCGATCATTTCGGACGATGGCATTTTGTCGGGATCGGCTTCAAGCGTCTCAAGTAACGCGGCTGGCTCTAACTCCATTTCTTCGCGAATACGGTCTACTGCTGCCTCCACACGGAAACCTGCGGCTTCGGCCAATGCTTCGCTGCGGGCGCGGGCTTCGCGAGCTTCAGATGCGCCGCGTTCAGCACGGCGTTCGTTTTCCTCAGCTTGCCGCATTGCAGTTTCGCCAACAGTCAACGCGTCCGCGGCGGCGTTCCGGCGCGCTTCGGCCTTTTTGATCGAACCCGCCAATGCCTCGCGCTTCGCCAACAAATCATCAGGGGCGGTGGTCGCCGCTACCAAATCCGCTTCGCTCTCGGTTTTACGTGCGCCCAGCTCGCCAAGCCGTTTCTCGGCATTTTCCAGCCGTAATGCCCAACCACTAACCTCTTTGGTTATTTCTTGCTGGCGCCGCACACGCGCTTCGCCTTCGCGGCGCAACTCGTCAGACAGTGATCGCCGCGTTAGCATTGCCATTCGCGCACCCTCGACGGCAACTTTACGCCCTTCAACCGCATCACGTGCTGCGCCCAGGTCTCCCAGATCATCAATGCCGCACTCGGCCTCGCGCAGCGCAGCATGGGCGTCTGTGGTTTCTTCTTCGCGCCGCGAGACTGCCATCCGCAAGGTTTCCAGCTTGCCTTTCAGCATGTCCTGCTCGGCTTCCGCCCGCGACAGATACCGCGTCGTGTTGTTAACCGCCTCATCTGCGTCTTTGCGCAACTGTCGCGCATTTTGATCGGCTGTCTGGGCATTCTCAAGGGTTGAACGCGCCGCTTGGTGAGCCGCCCGCGCAGTGTCAGCCAAGGCCTCCGCGTCAGCGAAAGCGCCCGACAAATCCGCTAAACGGTTGACTTGTTGTAAACGTAACGCTGCTTCCGAGGGGGCATCATCCGCACCAGCGCGATACCCGTCCCAACGCCATAGATCACCTTCACGCGATACCAGCCGCTGCCCCGGTTTCAATCCGCCCTGCATTGAGGCCCCTTGGGATCGGTCTACCAAACCGATTGCCGACAGTTTGCGTTTCAACACCTCGGGTGCCTGCACGTGATCCGATAAAGACACAGCGCCTGTTGGCAGTGCAGCCGTGTCCGAATAATCTGGTAATTTCGCCCAGCCAGAGATCCCGTCTGGTCCAACCTCAGGCGCCTTCAAGTCATCTCCTAATGCTGCCCCCAAGGCCGCCTCGAAGCCCTTATCGACCCGCACATCGTCCAACAATTGTTTATCATCGCCCTGATCGCGTGCGATCAAACGTTGTAATGCGGAAACTTCGGCACGCAGCGCGTTCGCTTCGCCGTGGGCTTCGGATAGACTACCGCGTGTTTCGGAATCGAGCGTCTGAGCTTCGGCCCGACCCACCTCGGCTTTGCTTAACGCTTTTTCAGCCTCTGCTGCGGCCCCGATGGCATCCTGTTGCGCGGCTGAAGCGACATCAAGGCGTTCAACTGCCGAGCCAAGTTCAGCCTCGTGCTTAGTCGCAGCGGCACGAGCTGATTCCGTTTCGGCAGTCAATCTCGTAAGCGTTCCGCCTGCTTCTTCAAGGCGGCGGCCTGCCGATTGATGCCGCGCCGACAATCGTGCGGCGTCTTCGATAAGTTTGTCGAGCTCGGATTCTTGATCCTGAAGAATAGCCCCCGCATCGCGCGCAGTTTCCTTCGCAGCATCCAGTTTAGCTGCATGCCCTTCATGGGCATTATCAAGAGCCTTTTTTTCCCACTCCAAACGTTCAATCGTCTCGCCCGCGTCGCGGTTCAAACCCTTCTCGCGATCCATATCATGGCCGAGCTGAGCTATCCGCGCCTGCAATTCTCCAATTGCCTGCCGTGCACGCTGCTCCTGTTCATTCAGAGAATTTCGCTCAACAAGTAAGCGCTGCAACACGGCTCCTGCGATGGCTTCTTCCTCGCGTAGGGGTGGTACTTTGGTCTCTGCCTCGGCCCGATCTTTGACGGCAACAGCGGCCTCGCCTTGTGATGATGCCGCCCCTTTGGTCGCATTAGTTAGCGCTTCAAAAGTGTGCAGGCGTTCAATATCTGCTTCTCGCCAGTGCCGGTATAGCAACAACCCTTCGGCATTACGCAACTCGCCCGCGATTTCGCGATACCGTGCCGCTTGTCTGGCCTGACGTGCCAGCGATTTTATCTGGCCGTCCAGTTGCTCCAGTACATCCTCAATGCGGGCTAGATTAGTCTCGGTTCCCCTTAGTTTCAGCTCTGCCTCATGGCGGCGTTGATATAGACCGGAAATCCCTGCAGCTTCCTCCAGGACTCTGCGACGAGCCTTGGGTTTGGCGTTGATCAACTCTGCAATCTGCCCCTGCCGTACTAGTGATGGAGAGTGCGCTCCCGTCGAGGCATCGGCAAACAACATCTGCACATCCCGCGCCCGCACTTCCTTGCCGTTAGTTTTGTAGGCCGACCCCGCATCGCGCGTAATCCGGCGGACAACCTCAAGCTTGTCCAGTTCATTGAAACCCGCTGGGGCCAGACGCTCGGAATTATCGAGAGTAAGCGTCACTTCTGCAAAATTACGTACAGGTCGGGACGAGGCGCCTGCGAAGATCACGTCTTCCATCCCGCCGCCACGCATCGCCTTGGCACGGTTTTCCCCCATCACCCAACGCAAGGCCTCTAACAGGTTCGATTTCCCGCATCCATTTGGCCCGACAACACCTGTAAGCCCCTCCGAAATTATGAGTTCGGTCGGATCTACGAAGCTTTTGAAGCCTAATAATCTGAGTTTTGCGAATTGCACGAAATACCTGTAGTAAATGATTCTGGTTGATAGGACAGGATTCCGGCCTAGCCCTTATGTCAACAGTTAACCCCCATATCTGGCCATTTAACCCGAGTTATCCACAACATATCGTATAATTTTGCGTTTACCCTTGCTAATCCGCAAACGATCCCTAGATGTGTCGCAGCAACTTCGGGACATCAAATGACTACACTTCTTGGAATTTCAGGCGCTTTGCGCAAAGACTCGCACAATACTGTTTTGGTTAACGAGGCAGCACGGCTGTTCGCACCTGATACCTTTGTGATGGCCGACCTACACTTCCCGCTTTTCGACGGCGATATTGAAGACGCGGAAGGTATTCCCGAGCCTGTCCAAAAACTCCATGCCCAGATCAAGGCGGCCGATGCCGTTATAATCTCGACGCCGGAATACAACAAAAACCTTTCGGGCGTCCTAAAAAACGCTCTCGACTGGCTGTCACGCCAGCGGCCACAGCCATGGACGGGCAAGCCCGTCGCCATCATGTCAGCCTCTTCTGGCCGCGCCGGAGGCGAGAGGGCACAGTATTCGTTGCGTCACTGCATGACACCGTTCAACCCGCACATTTTGCAAGGTCCAGAGATTATGATTGCCGCCGCGGAAAAAGCGTTCGACGAAAACGGGCGGTTGATTAACGAGTTTTCCACCAAATCGCTAACCAAACTAATGGACGCGCTCCGCGCCGAAACTGAACGCTAGATATCCAGCGTCCGCGCTTCGTCCACCAACATCACCGGAATACCATTGCGGATAGGGAAGGCTAGACCCGCCGCTGTCGAGATCAGCTCCTGCGCTTCGCGATCATAAGAAAGCGTGCTGCGTGTTAGCGGGCAAACCAAGGCCTCGAGCATTTTACTATCAACGGTGTGTGGGGCTGTTTTGCTCAAGTTAAACCAAGATCATCGATGCAAGTTTGCGACGACCCTTCGCTACGTCCTCGTCTTTTGGACCAAGGGAATCAAACAAAGTAAACAGCTGTAATTTGGCGGCACCGTCGTTCCATTCACGATCACGACGGAATGCTTCCAACAGCTCATCAATCGCGCCAGACGCATCGCCAGCAACCGCAAGCGCTGTTGCCAGATCGAGTCGTGCTTGATGATCGTCTGCGTCAGCTTCCAAAGCAGTGTGGAATTCTGCGGTTTCACCCAGATCGGCCGCAGCTTCAGCCAAGTCTATCTGTGCTATGGCCGTCAAAAGTAGCGGGTCGGATTTCTTATCTTCGGGAATATCTTCCAGCACGGCCTTAGCCTTTTCCAAATCATTGCTGGACATATAAGCGCGGATTAAGCCGGCCCCAGCCGCCAGATTATCGACTTCTTCGCTCAGGATTGCTGCAAATGTCTCGATTGCATCCGCAAATTCGCCATCTTCCAACATCTGCTCGGCCATCTCCAAAGCCTGCCCCATACCACCGCTGCCTTGCGCAGCAACGCGCTGTACAAAGGCTTTCAATTCAGACACGGGTTGCGCGCCCATGAAACCGTCTACCGGCTCACCGTTTACAAAAGCATATACCGACGGGATCGACTTAACCTGCATCTGCGTGGCAATCTGCTGGTTTTCGTCAACGTTGATCTTGACCATTTTGACGTCCCCACCGGCGGCCATAACTTCGGCCTCAAGCGCCGGTCCCAGAGTCTTGCACGGACCACACCAAGGCGCCCAGAAATCTACAATTACGGGGGTCTCTTTCGACATCTCGACCACATCCGCCATAAACGTCGCTTCGGTGCTGTCCTTGATAAGGTCGTTTGTTGTGTCCAGTTCCATCGTCTCACTCCGAGTATATCTGCGTTGGCCCTTACTTGGGGGAAAAAGCCTGCGGGATCAACCCATCTACATCTGTTTCATTAGGGCGGCATGTCGCGCTAAAAAGTCCGCTTTCACCGTCATTGGTGCCCGCAAGGCAAGGCGGATTTTTCGCAATTCTTCGGGGTTGGGAATGCCGAACAGCTTATTTGCCTCGATTTCCGAGAACCCCGCAATCTGGATCGCCTCCAGCCAAGCCGAAATCCGATCCGCCCGTTTGATTTGCGCCTTCACAGCTTTAGGTACTTCTGCGGGAATTCCAAACCGCTGGTGCACAGCAGCCATCAGCCGGGCGTCCATAGCCTTATAACCCCTTCCGACTGCTGCTTTAACAGGGGAAATC
>JAPYON010000109.1 GCA_029938175.1 Paracoccaceae bacterium
CGATGACGGTGGTCAGTATCTCACGGTGCAACGGAAAGACCGACAGGCTGCTAGATATGCGTGAGGTGGACCCAATAGCTATTCACAGAGATGCCCAACAAACGAGTATACTGGCCTGTGTTTGTCCAGGCTGCTCGGATAAATCACCATCAGCTCCTTGCTAAGGCCAGGCTCACTCACGGGAATAGCCACCAGACTTCCATTTTGGACCTCCTCCCGTACAGAACTTTCAAGCACCAACGATGCGCCAAGTCCGACCTTAACCGCTTGCTTGACGGCTTCGGTGCTACCCAGCTGCATAGATACCGTCGGAAATGGCCCATGCTCACCGAAGTAGGTCGCCAAAAGCCGGCCAGTGCCGGTGCCGGGTTCGCCGCCGATCAGAGCCATGTTAGACAGCGTATCGCGGTCGATATCGGTTCGACGGGCTAACGGGTGACCAGGCGGAACGATTAGAACAACGGGCTCGTTACGCCACGCCTGAGCATGGAATCCGGGTAGATCATGCCACCACTCCATAATCGCCACGTCCAGCTCACCGTCCGATAAATGCCGTGCAATAGTCGGATTGGAATCTATTACCACATCCACCTCGGGCCCTACGCCCAGCTCCTTGTAACGACGGATGTAGGGCTGGAGCATATAAATCCCAATATTGGAGCTCGCCCCAACGCGAAGTCGAGCCTCCATAATGGAAGATCTCGCCTGCTCCTCCAGCCGGAGCAGACTTCGGGCAAAAGGCAACAAGGTTAAGGCAGCCCGGGTTGGCTCACAGCCAGAGCGCCCCCTGTGGACCAATAAAACGCCAAGTTGGTTTTCGAGTTTTTGAAGGTGCTGGGACAGTGTGGGTTGTGCGATGTCCAACTGGCGGGCTGCGGCCTGAAACCCGTTGTGGTCCAGCACCGCCACGAAACTCTTCAGCCAGACAAGATTCAGCATGGGCCGCTCTCGCGGCCACTGGGATCATTGATCGCATCACCCGGCCGCTCACCCCGAAGCACTTGCAGAATGTTCCGAGCAGCGCGTTGCTCGATAGCCAGACGCACCTGGCTGACTGCCGATCCGATGTGAGCAGTAAACAGCGTGTTGGGGTGGGCCCTGAGCCCCTGGGCGATCTCCCTCGGACGATCTTCTCTCGCCCAATCTTCCATCTCAAACACATCAGCGGCGTACCCCCCCAACTGACCGGATTGAAGCGCTTGCAGAACACTACCCTCATCCACCACAGATCCACGGCAGGGATTGATAAGGAATGCGCCCGGTTTCATTCCTGTTAGCGTTTCGCGATTAATGGTGTGGAGGGTTTGCTCATTGAGCGCCAGTGCCAGGATCACAATATCTGACTGGGCCAGCAGCATCTTGAGGGGAGTATGGGACAAACCCAGTGCCTGCTCATGCTGCACGGGTAAACGTTCCGGCTGGGAATAGATTAAATCCGCTCCCCATCCGTTCAGGCGCTGCGCCACCGCTTGGCCGATGGCCCCCATACCCACAATACCAATCCGTGAGCCTTCGATCCCCTGCCCATAGAAGCGTGGTGTCCAGCCAGTAAATTCACCGGATCGAACGAAGTGGTCCGCCGCCTTGACTTGTCGGGTGAGACTGATCGTCAGCCCGACCGTTAGCTCTGCAGTAGGCACGGTTAGCAAATCCGGTACAAATGTCAGCCAAACCCCATGACGCGTGCAGGCATCCACATCAAAGTTGTCATAGCCTTTCAGGGCTGCACCAATCACCTTCAAGCGCGGACACCCCTGTAGGAACTCCACTCCAACTCGGTCTGGCATGAACGCCATCATCGCATCAGCGTCTGCAACGCGCGCAGCCACTTCCTCCTGGGGCAACGTGGCGCCGGATTGGTTGGTGACCAGCTCGCAATCTTGGGCAAGTTCATCCAGAACACTGTCATGGATCTTATGGGTTATCACAACCTTGGGTTTCATCGACGTTCCTTATTTGAATTTCTTACGAAGGCGGCCACTGAGACTGTCCACGACGGTGACCATCAACAAGATGACAATGAGAATGGCGCTGACTTCCTGATACTGCATGATTCTCAGCGAGCCCATCAATTCGAAGCCAATACCACCGGCACCCACCATGCCCATTACGGTCGAGGCACGGAAATTGTATTCCCAGCGATAAATGGACACGTCCGCGAATTGAGGAAGTGCTTGTGGCAGCACGGCGTGATAGAGCACCTGCAAGCGAGTAGCGCCGGCAGCATCGGCCGCTTCCACTGGCGCCTCATCTACATGCTCAATCGCTTCGGCAAAAAACTTTCCAACCATGCCAATGGAGTGAAGACCGAGCGCCAGTACGCCAGGCAACGCCCCAAAACCAACAGCAGCCACGAAGATGATGCCCATGATCAGTTCCGGGACTGAACGCAAACCGTTTAAAAGGGTTCGAGTTACTTGGAACACCACCGGATGTGGAGAGGTGTTGCGCGCAGCCAGGAATGCCAGTGGCACAGACAAGGTTACTGCAATGGCAGTACCGGCAATGCTCATCGCAAGCGTGTCGATTAACGGCGACACCCAGCTGGCCACATTGGTGAAGTCAGGTGGAAGAGATTCGCCAATGAGTGTGCCTATGGCTGGCACGCCATTGGCAAGTGTATTGAAATTGAGCAGCCCTACGTACCAACTTGCGACAAAAATGATGAGCAGCACTAACAGCGACTGTCCGAGTTTTTTCCGCCAGCCTTTCGCGTGCTCATCCAGCACGGAGGCCGACGGGGCCGGCGACAGAGTCGCCGGTTCCGTCGTTGTATAGTTCATGGGGCACTCCTCACATTTTTGCGAAATCAAGATTGAGCAGGCCACCCATAGCGCGGATGACATCGTAATCTTCGTCGGTAATTGCCGCGAATCCCTCAGCCTTCAGGTTGTCGAGAATCTCCGGGTCATCGATCTGCAGAAAGGCTTTCTGAATGTTGCTCTTCAGCTCAGGGGCCAGGTTCGAACGCATGGCCCAGGGGTATTGAGGAAAGTCACCGCTGTAGCCCAGCACTTTGACCTTGCTCCGATCAATCAAACCGCGGTCCATCACATGCTCGAAGATAACTTCGGACAACCCTCCGGCGTCGGCATTGCCATTGGCGACGTTAACCGCAACAGCGTCATGGCTACCGACGAAATGAGCCTCATAGTCCTTTCCGGCTTCGAGCCCTGCCTTCTCAAGGAGTACAGCCTTGGGGATCAGGTGGCTGGAAGTGGATGCGCGGTCACCGTAGGCCATTTTCTTGCCTTTGATATCCGCGAAGGAGCCAACGCCAGAGTCCGCATTGGCAATAATGATGGAGCGATAAGTCGGCTTCCCGTCTACCACCATGGCGGCAAAGGGTTCAATGTCACTCTTACTCTTGGCCATCACATAGGACAACGGACCAAAGTAAGCCAGGTCAATTCGGCCAAAACGCATGGCTTCGATCATGGAGGAGTAATCGGTGGTAACAATCAGTTCTACTTCCTTACCAAGAGTGGTTTCCAGGTAATCCTTCAAAGGTTGGTTTCGCTTGATCAGTTCTGACGCGTTCTCATCCGGCAGCAAGGCAACTTTCAAAAGATCAGGGTCTGTATCTGCGGCATGGGCTGGCCAATGGATGCCGAGCATCATTATCAGAGCCAGCAAAGAGTGAATCATTGTCTTCATTGTGCTATCTCCAGTACGTCTGTCGTTATCGGGGTGGTCTTAGGTTTATGGATGGCTGGTTTGCCTTCCGCAGCTACCACGCTGGGTGAACGGTGGTAAATCTCGTCCAGGTGTTTCGATTTCAGGTTTTCAGGAGCATCGTCAAAAACGATATGAGCGTTCGAAAGGCCGATGATCCGGTCTGCAAAACGCTGGGCGTATTCCAATTGGTGCAAGGAAATAACCGCGGTGATTCCATCTTCCTGACAAATATCGCGCAGTAGGCCGAGTACCTTTTCAGAAGTGGCCGGATCCAGGCTGGCAACGGGCTCATCGGCAAGAATCATGGATGGTTGCTGCACCAATGCTCTGGCGATTCCAACCCGCTGCTGCTGGCCGCCGGACAACTGATCTACTCGGGAAAGCGCTTTGTCAGCCAGACCTACGCGGTCGAGGCATTGCAGAGCCAACTCCAGGTCCTGCCGGGGCAGGGGAAGCAGGCTTCGCCAAGTACCGTGATACGCAAGTCTGCCTGTCAGCACATTCTGTAACGCGGTGTATCGTTCGATCAGCTGGTGATGCTGGAACACCATGGCGGTGCGGCTGCGGTGCTGTCGCAGGATTCTACGGTTGGTCAGTTCACCAAACTCGCCAGACACAACCTTCCCGGTTGTGGGCTTAACCAGGTGATTCAGTGAACGAAGCAGAGTGGATTTACCCGCGCCTGAAAGTCCCAGTAGCACGGTGAATTCGCCCTTGTGAAAGTGAACGTTGGTGGGTTTGAGCGCGAGGACGTTTCCCGGGTAGGTTACGCCCATACTCTCGACTCGAAGCATCACATTGGTTGATTGAGTTGGGGCCACAGGATCACCTTTTGCAATAAATAAGCTCGCCGTATTGCGAGTTACAATTGAACGGTAAAGCTGAGAGATGACACTGTCGTGTCACTGACGTGACAGGTTGATGAAGTGCTTTTGGTTCGCAAGGATTTTCCGAAGGGCTCTGTGAAATACATGGAGCTCAGCCAAAGTGGAACGAGCCACCCAGGAGCTTAAGCAACAAAAATTGCGTTCCACCGTCAGTCGGCGAATCTCACGGTACAGTTCGTCCGTGCTGAGTTCATCGAATTGCTTACCGACTATACTCTTGCCTTCGAGGAGGTCGGACGCGCTCTCCAATAGGTCGCGCTTCCAGGTGCTGACTATGGTGGGGTGGATCTGGAAACGGGCAGCAATTCAAGGTGTGGCCTTAAGGGTGGGCAAGGACAGCCTTGCACTTACTAATTCGAAATAAAGTAAGCGAACATTACCCGGAGATATAAGCCAAATCCGGATGGCCAAAAAACGATTTCAATAGTCGTGGCAATTTTTGCAAACGTCGAAGCTGCCGGTAAACAGTGCTCCGAAGTTGTTCTTTGCTGTTAATGATCTTTTTACCGACGTGATGGTATCCTGAATCCGTGAAGCCGGCGCCGACACTTTCCCTATCACCGCCAGCGAGCA
>JAPYON010000018.1 GCA_029938175.1 Paracoccaceae bacterium
GCTCTCGGCTTTATCTCCGCTTCTGCCAAGGGTGGTGTTTGCGGAATTTGCGGACATCTGGGCCGCATCAACGTTATCGGACAGGACAAAGTCCTCCTAAATCTTATGCACCACATCGGCGCGTCATGTATGTTTATGTATCACGACGCATTTGTTGCCTCAAGGCGGCGGAGTCAAGGCCTACAGCGTGCCAATCCGCTCGATCAGCAGATTATAAAACCCGTCAGCGTCCAGATTGCGCACAAAAAACGCGTTTTTGGGCCGATCCGTCACGCCCCACCAGTCTGCAACGGTCATACCCATGGTCAGTTCCGAAGTCGTCTCGATCTCGATGTTGATATGACGTCCGCTGTAAAGTTCGGGTTTCAGCAGCCATGCGATGACGTTCGGGTCGTGCAGTGGGCCACCCTCGGTGCCGTATTTTACCTCGTCGAAACGCTCAAAAAAGTCGAGCAGTTCGGCGGTGGCAGTTCCTGCCTTGGTGTTCATGTCGCGGAATTCCTGCACACGTTTACGCGTTGTTAACGCCTTGTGGGTCACATCCAGCGGGAACATGGTGATCGGCACGCCCGCCTCGAACACTATTTTGGCGGCGTGGGGATCAACGTAGATGTTAAACTCAGCAGCGGGGGTGGTGTTACCGCCCTCGAAACAACCGCCGCCCATCAGGACGATCTCGGCAATGCGCGGCACGATCTTCGGTTCGCGGATCATGGCCAACGCTATGTTGGTTAAAGGGCCGAGAACGCAAAGGGTCACGGATTTCTCAGCCTCGGCCATCAACGTCTCGACAATGAAATCCACTGCATGTTGTTCTTGTAGCGGCATTGTAGGTTCCGGCAAAACCGGGCCGTTGAGGCCAGTTTTTCCGTGTACATATTCCGCCGTCACTAGCTTGCGCACCAAAGGTCGGATAGCACCAGCGTAAACCGGAATATCCGAGCGGTCAGCCAATTCGCAAATGGTGCGAACGTTCTTTTCTGTCAGCGCCAGTGGAACATTTCCCGCAACGGCCGTGATACCCAATACTGCCAGTTCAGGTGATCCCAGTGCCAGCAGGATAGCTACGGCATCGTCTTGCCCGGGATCTGTGTCGATGATGATATTGCGCGGTTCGGTCATTATTTGGCCTTAAGTGTTCGTCTGAAGTCGCCAAATGGCGATAATTGCAACTAAAGCTATTGCGAAAAGAAATGCGTGTCGTCTTTTCATGATTGAATACCTCACTTTAAGTATTTAATCATAATTACACAATTTTACGCACGCACCAACTTTTCATAACTTTCAGCAATGTCGCGCGCGATGTCACCCACTTCGAAAGTATGATCGCCAATCTGCCCTACCGGAGTCACTTCGGCAGCCGTTCCCGTTAGCCAGCACTGCTCAAAATCGCCTAGCTCTTCGGGCATGATGTGCCGCTCGATCACCTCGATGCCATTGTCTTTAAGCATGCCGATAACCGTCTGGCGGGTGATGCCGTTCAGGAATGCGTCAGGGATTGGCGTGTGTACTGCGCCGTCTTTTACGAAAAAAATATTCGCGCCCGTCGCCTCAGCGACATAGCCGCGATAGTCATACATCAGCGCGTCCGAACACCCTTTAGCCTCGGCTGCATGTTTGGACATGGTGCAGATCATATAAAGGCCTGCCGCCTTGGCAAAACACGGAATCGTTGCCGGATCAGGGCGTTTCCATTTGGAGATATCCAGCTTTGCGCCGTCAAACTTCGCATCGCCGTAATACGCACCCCACGCCCAAACGGCTACGGCCATATGGACAGGGTTATTCGCCGACGCGACACCCATATCCTGACCAGACCCGCGCCACGCCAGAACGCGAACGTAAGCATCTGTCAGGCCGCTGGCTTCTAGAGCCGTCACCTTCGCGTCTTCGATCTCGTCTACGGTGTAGGGGATCGGGATATCCATGTATTCGCCGGATTTCAGAAGGCGTTCAGAATGCTCGCGGCTTTTGAAAATTTTTCCATCGTAACAACGTTCCCCCTCGAATACAGACGAGCCGTAATGTAACGCGTGGGTCAACACATGCACCTTAGCGTCACGCCACGGGATCAGCTCTCCGTCCATCCAGATGGATCCGTCGCGATCGTCGTATGGTTGTCCAGCCATGGTATTATCCCTTAAGTTTTATTAATATTGCGCAAGTGGCGCAATATTCGTAAGTTTATTGCTCTATTTTCCTGTTTTGCTATCAAATGATTCTTGGAAAGTCAATAAGACTGACATAAACTGTGAATAGGAAATTCAGCTTGGGGGAAACCTATGCAAAGAAACCGTATATCGCAGCAACCGGCGAGATCCGAACAATTGTTGTTCCTGACCGACGATCAGATACGGCAGGGAATCGAAATGATGTTCTTCGCCTATCGCGGGTTTACGGCTGACCCGGACCTGATTCTGGAAACCTATACCTACGGCCGCGCCCATCATCGCGCGATCCACTTTATCAATCGTACACCAGGGCTAGCGGTTAACGATTTGTTAGACATCTTGGGCGTAACCAAGCAATCCCTTAACCGCGTATTAAGACAATTGGTTAATGATGGTCTGGTGGACAGTCGCATAGGTAAACAGGATCGGCGCCAACGAAATCTTTTTCTTACGGACGTCGGCGAGAAACTGGAACGCGAGCTTTCCGACGCTCAACGTAAGCGAATACGCAAAGCCTATTCGAATGCTGGACCCGAAGCAGTGCATGGTTTCCGCAAGGTGCTGGAACAAATCATCGACCCAAGTCTGCGAGACAAAGTTCTTAACCGGGCGAATGAAAAACGATGAGCATCCACGAAGAGCACGCCGACGCACATCTGCTGATAGTTGATGACGACCAGCGCATCCGCGAACTGTTGCAAAAGTTTCTGGCGCGGAACGGTTTTCTGGTGACCGGAGCAAAGGATGCCGCGCACGCAAGGCGCCTGCTGACGGGGCTAGAGTTCGACATGTTGATTATCGACATCATGATGCCGGGCGAAGACGGGTTTACGTTAACAAAATATTTACGTCGCACGTTAACCACTCCGATCTTGTTGCTGACGGCCAAAGGCGATACCGACGACCGGATCAAGGGGCTGGAGATGGGGGCCGATGATTATCTTCCCAAACCGTTCGAGCCCAAAGAGCTTCTACTGCGCGTAAACGCAATATTGAGACGGCTGCCAAAAACCAATATCGTGGTTGAACCGCCCAAGACGCTGCAACTGGCTGAGTTTCGGTATGACGTGACTCGCGGCGAGCTGTGGAAAGGCGAGGAACGCATTCGCCTGACCGCAACGGAAACCGCTTTGATGAGAATTTTTGCTGCGAACGCCCACGTGTCCGTTAGCCGCGAAAAATTGGTTAACGATCTAGGCAAGGGCGATGGGTCAGCGCAGGAACGGGCGATTGATGTTCAGATCACTCGGTTGCGGCGAAAGCTGGAAGCGGAGCCGAAACAACCTCGGTATTTGCAAACTATTCGCGGGGCGGGCTATATGCTCGCGCCCGATTAAACTTAAGGATTTAGTAATGGATACCAGAGACAGCAACGGCGCGATCTTGGACGATGGCGACACGGTGATGGTCATTAAAGACCTGAAAGTCAAAGGCATGTCGAAGACGTTGAAGCGTGGCTCGCAAATCAAGAACGTGCGGCTGACGGGTAATCCGGATCAGGTGGAATGCCGGATCGGGAAGGTTACAATTGTTCTTAAGGCTTCATTTATGAAGAAAGTGTAAGGCTGGGAACTTCACTTAACGACAATAAGCCTTCTCCGCATGGAAGGTTTTAGTATTTATTAACAAAGCATTAACGCCGATTACAGCACATACCGGCTGAGGTCTGTGGATTTCGCAAGTTCTCCCAGATGTTTTTCAACGAACACGTTGTCTACCGTGACCTTGTCACCAGCTCGGTCGGGGGCCGTGAAACTTAGTTCCTCGAACACGCGTTCCAACACCGTATACAGCCGGCGCGCGCCGATGTTTTCGACCGAGTGGTTCACTTCGGCGGCAATCTTGGCAAGGGCTGCAATGCCGTCAACGGTGAAATCTACGGTGACTTCCTCGGTTGCCATTAGCGCCGTGTATTGCAGCGTCAGGGCGTTGTCGGTTTCAGTCAGGATACGCACAAAGTCTTCTTCGGTCAAAGCGCGGAGTTCAACGCGGATCGGTAGCCGACCTTGAAGTTCCGGCAGCAAGTCTGATGGTTTCGCGATGTGGAACGCTCCGGATGCGATGAACAGGATGTGGTCGGTTTTGACAGGGCCGTATTTGGTGGAAACAACCGTGCCCTCGATCAATGGCAACAGATCTCGCTGGACACCTTCGCGGGACACATCCCCGCCACGTGCGTCGGAGCGGGCGCAGACTTTGTCGATTTCGTCGAGGAACACGATGCCGCTTTGCTCGACCGCATCGACGGCCTTTTTGTTAATGATTTCTTCATCTAGAAGCTTGTCGGCCTCGTCCTCGATCAGCAGCTTATAGCTTTCCGAAACCTTAACGCGACGACGCTGTGTGCGCCCACCCATGGCCTTGCCGAAAATATCGCCGAGGTTCATCATGCCCATGCCGCCGCCCGGCTGACCGGGGATGTCCATCATCTGCAACGGGTTGGAGTTGTCAGCCAGATCAAGTTCAATCTCTTTATCATCCAGAACCCCGTCGCGCAGTTTCTTGCGGAACATCTCGCGGGTTTGCGAGCGGGAATCCTCGCCCGCCAGCGCGTCGATCACGCGCTCTTCGGCGGCGTGATGCGCTTTGGCTTTTACATCTTCGCGCAACTGTTCGCGCACCATCAGGATCGCACCATCCATCAAATCGCGCACGATTTGTTCAACGTCTCGGCCAACATATCCCACCTCGGTGAATTTGGTGGCCTCGACCTTCAGGAAGGGCGCGTTCGCCAGTTTGGCCAGACGGCGGCTGATCTCGGTTTTACCGACACCGGTTGGCCCTATCATCAGGATGTTTTTGGGGTAAACCTCGTCGCGCAGATCGTCAGGAAGCTGCGCGCGCCGCCAGCGGTTACGCAGGGCAACGGCCACTGCGCGCTTAGCGTCGTTCTGGCCGATAATGTAACGATCCAGCTCGGATACGATTTCGCGGGGGGTAAGGTCAGTCATGCTGCCTCCTGATATGGGGGTAATTTGGTTTTAAGCGGGAAATTGGGCGCGGCGCGCATGATGGCTGCACGAAGTTGCACCCACCATGTACCAAGAGCGGTGATCATTGTGCCCATGATAAGCAAGGTTATTGCGATGCTCCATTCATCGCCTGCACCGGAATTGAGTGCCCACGTCATGATGATTCCAATATAGATTATGCCCGCAGTTAAAAACGAGCGGCGATCGATTACCAAGGCTACAATTGCAATTATTGCAAGGGCGAATGCGGCCAGTCCGTAGCCCATGGCACCACCAATGTTCAGCAACGAAAGCGCCACAACGTTGACAATCGCAGGCGCTGCAAGGATATGCAACCAGAAGCCACAAGCTGACAGGCGGGATATGCGGTAGGGGTCACGTAGATCAAACCATATTCCGCCAAGGAAGGCCAAAGTCCCGAATATCAGCATTGTGTAGGCGATTGTCGGATTACGGCTGATATCGAACACCCCGTCTGCATCACCAATGAAGGCAGTGGCGAATATGGATTCCGGTGCAACAATTCCGGCAATGGAAAAGGCGATGCCAGCACCAAAAAGGCCAAACAGGAACATCGCGAATGGTACGTGAAAGCGCCAGTAATACGCCAACATGCCGACGGCACCCATTATTGCGGTCACTAGAAAATCGTAGCCGTTCAGTGTGGTGGCATCTAGGTCGAAAAACGAGAATATGGAAATACCGCCGATTGAGCCGGCGAAAACTACAGTCAAGGCGATGCTTGGCATAATCATGCGGCGTTTAAGTGTGAAAAAATGTGCGAGTGCGACTGTCAGCAATGCGGAAACCACCATCACGAGTAACGGGTTTCCGACATTGTCGACGACGGCCATAAAACCGCCATAGAGGATACCAAGGCCGACGGTTACGAATATCTCGGAGAAACCTTTGAACATCTCGAATGGTTCATCCTTGGCCCCCATGTTTTGACGATAGCCGAGGCGTTGAGTGGCAATCGTTATCAGATGCGCTGCCTGTGCCTCGTCAATCACGCCAGCGGCGACGCCCGCGCGGATGTCGTCGAGGCTGAACTCAGCCATTTATGGTTTCCACGGTCATTTTGCCGTTGGTATAGACACAAATCTCGGCAGCAATTTCGAGGGCGCGACGGGCGATTACTTCGGCGTCTTCCTCTAAATCATATATCGCACGACCCGCGGCCAGCGCAAAGTTACCGCCCGATCCAATGGCGGTCACGTCGTGCTCTGGTTCCAGAACGTCACCTGCACCGGTGATTACAAAAAGGTCAGTCCCGTCAGTGACGATCAACATAGCCTCTAGGTTTTTCAGGTATTTATCGGTGCGCCAGTCTTTGGCAAGCTCGACCGAAGCGCGGGCCAGTTGGCCCGGTGCGGCCTCTAGCTTGGCTTCGAGGCGTTCCAGAAGGGTGAAGGCGTCGGCGGTTGATCCAGCGAACCCACACACGACCTCGTGGCCGCCCGGATTGATGCGGCGGACTTTTTTGGCGGTGCCTTTGATTATCGTTTGGCCAAGACTGACCTGCCCATCGCCAGCAATCACCACTTTTCCGCCTTTGCGAACCCCCACAATCGTGGTGCCGTGCCAGCCGGGGAAATTTTGATCTTGTTGCATGTTGCCTCCATCCGTTTGGTTAAAACCTATATGGCGGCTATGGAGCGGGCGCACAAGTATCAGCGGCGGCGGATTGACTTGGCGTTAGCCGCTTCGAAAGTTTTGCGGAGGGAAATTTTTATGAAAAATTACGTTTGTTACGGCCATGACCTCAGCTATTTCACCCGCAAACTGGAAGCTGCGCTGATGTTTTCGGGGCGGATTTTACGCGGCAAAGTGTCAACCTGACCTCTGTGGACGAAACTGCGCGTAAGCGGGCGGGAACACATGTTATTCCGGTACTGGAAACGCCCGAGGGTTGGGCACTGTGGGATACGACCCCGATGATGCGAATGCTGGACGGGCGGTTTTCTGCGCGGCGAATGTTCCCGCACGGGGAAACGGGACTTTTGGTTCATATCATCGATGAATTTTCTTGATGAGTGGCTGGCTCGCACAATGGTGCATTACCGTTGGCATTATTCGGAATGCGCGGAAATTGCGGCGTCAGCGCTGGAAATGGGCAACGACCAGATTGCCAAGGATATTGCCACGTGGGAGGGCAAAGCATGTCGGGCGACGGGAACCGACTTGCCGCATCAGCGTGACATGGCCGAGGCGGAATATGAGCGGATTTTGACCGCGGTGGATGCACAGATAGCGTTGACGCCATATCTGCTAGGCGATGCGCCTTGTGCGGTGGATGCCGTTATTTTGGGTGGTTTGCGCGCTCATACAATGATTGACTCGGTGCCAAGCCGCCTGGTGGACAAGTTCCCGCGCATTCGGGTGTGGGCCGAGATTGGTGGAGGTGCTGACCAGTGGGACGGGTCCGGGTCGGCGGATGGTTTGACCGGATTTTCGGCGTTCATGCTGGAGGAAATGCAAAGGTGTTTCGCACCTTTTGCGCTGGCCAATAGAGCGGCGCTGAAGGCGCGAGAAAAGTTGGTTACGGTGAACATTTACGACGAAGATGTTACGTATCTAGTGCGTTCATATCCTGAAATGGCATGTCAGATGGTATCCGAACATATGAAGATGCTGGGAGCGGAGGCCTATGTTGAGGCGTTGGGGCTTAGTGAGTTGTACCTTTGACGTAACGCTAGATACAAAAAACCCGGTAACTGGTGCCGGGTTTTTGAATTTTCTTAAAGTGTGCGTTCGATTTCTTCGGTGGTGAAAATCTCGATGACATCATCTTCGCGGATGTCTTCGTATTTTTCGAATGCCATACCGCATTCTTGACCGGACTGAACCTCTTTGACTTCGTCTTTGTGACGTTTCAGCGTTTTCAGCGTACCAGTGTGGATCACGACGTTGTCACGCAACAAGCGAACGCCTGCGGCACGACGAGCGACACCCTCGGTAACCAGACAGCCAGCGATTTTGCCTGCGCCGGTGATTTTGAACACCTCTTTGATGGTGGCGTAACCGATAAAGGTTTCTTTAATTTCTGGCGATAGTAGGCCGGAGGCGGCTTGCTTCACGTCGTCAACCAGATCGTAGATGATCGAGTAGTAACGAATTTCCACACCCTTCTGATTGGCCGAATTACGTGCCGGTGCATTCGCACGGACGTTAAAGCCAATGATGGGCGCGCCGGAAGCTTCTGCCAATGTCACGTCGGATTCGGTAATCGCACCAACGCCCGAGTGTAGAACCTGAACGCGAACGTCGTCGTTTCCGACTTTCTCCATCGCTTGCACAATAGCTTCGGCAGAACCTTGCACGTCTGCCTTCATTACGATTGGCAATATCGCAACTGTTTCGTCAGCTTTGGCTTTCGCCAACAATTGATCGAGCGTAGTTGCAGCACCAGCCGCCGCACGTTGGTCTTTGCGGACCTGTGCGCGGTAATCTGCGATTTCGCGAGCCTTCGCCTCGTCTGAAACAACGTTCAGAACGTCACCTGCTTCAGGTGTGCCGTTAAGGCCAAGAACCTCAACAGGGATGGACGGGCCAGCTTCGTTCGCACGATCGCCAGAGTCATTGATAAGCGCCCGAACCCTACCCCATTGTTCGCCGACAACGAAGATATCGCCGCATTTCAGCGTACCTTTTTGGATCAGAACTGTCGCAACAGGACCGCGGCCAACATCAAGTTTCGCCTCGATCACAGCACCCTCGGCGGCGCGGTCAGGGTTTGCTTTCAATTCCAGCAATTCAGCCTGCAACGCGATGTTTTCCAGCAATGCATCAAGGCCTTGGCCTGTAATTGCGGAAACTTCGACGTCCAGCACGTCACCAGACATTGCTTCAACGATAACTTCGTGTTGCAGCAATTCGGCGCGAACTTTGTTGGGGTCAGCGCCTTCTTTGTCACATTTGTTGATGGCAACAATCATCGGAACGCCCGCCGCTTTGGAGTGGGCGATCGCCTCGATTGTCTGTGGCATAACGGAATCGTCTGCCGCGACAACCAAAATCACGATGTCGGTTACCTGTGCACCGCGTGAACGCATAGACGTGAACGCCGCGTGACCCGGGGTGTCGAGGAAAGTCAGCTTTGCGCCACCCTCGGTCGTCACCTGATAAGCACCGATGTGCTGTGTGATACCGCCGGCTTCACCAGATACAACATTCGCTTTGCGGATTGCGTCCAGAAGCGAAGTTTTACCGTGGTCAACGTGACCCATGATAGTGATGATCGGCGCGCGTGGTTTAAGGTTCGCTGTATCCTCTTCCTCGGCAACGAGAACATCCTCGACGTCGGCATCGGAGACACGGACAACCTTGTGGCCGAATTCTTCGATGACCAACTCGGCTGTATCGGCGTCTATTGTTTCGTTCATTGTCGCCATGATGCCGTTAGTCATCAGCGCTTTTACCACAGCTGCGACCTTTTCGGCCATACGGTTGGCAAGCTCCTGAACCGTGATGGTTTCAGGCAACTTCACATCGCGAGAGATTTTTTCGTGCTCGATCGGACCACGAAGTTTCGCTTTTTCACGCGCGGCACGACGTTTCATTGCAGCCATTGAGCGATGCTTGTTACCACCGCCACCAAGTGCTTGATTGATTGTCAGCTTACCAGAACGACGGCGATCATCGCCGCCACGACCGCGGGGCTGTTTTTTATCAGGCAGACGCGGTGGAGTCACTTTTTTCAGGTTGGGACCTAAGCGGCCAGCCTCGGCGCGAGTAGCACCAGCTTGAGCAGCAGCTGTATCCTGCGCTGTGTCATCTTTTGGCGCACGTGCAGGTTTTTCTTCTTTCGCGGCGGCCTTGACTTTAACTTCTTCTTCGACTTTTATGCGGGATTCTTCAGCCTCACGCTGCTTGCGAATTTCTTTTTCTGCTATTTCACGTGCAACTGTTTCTTTTTCAGAACGACGGCGGTTACGTTCAGCTTCGCGTGCATCGCCTGTGGCTTTTTCTTTGGCCTGACGTTCAGCTTCCATCGCTTGTGCTGCTTCCAGCGCCTTACGCCGACGGGCCAATTCCCCATCAGATACGCCAACGGAGGACGTACGGCGCCCGCCGGGTTTACCGGAGGCTGCACCAGGTTTTGGCGTCATCACACGCTTGCGTTTGGTTTCGACAACAACTGCCTTTGTGCGGCCATGGCTAAAACTTTGGCGCACAGTCCCGGGACCACCACTTAGACTAAGTGTTTTGCCCTTGCCGTCGTTATCTTTTGAATCGCTCATTCTTGTCTGTACCTTTCAGTGCGAGGACACTCCTCGCTAATCCATCAAGCCCCGTCGGGCCTTATTCGCTTCGCAAGCCCTTAAGTCGGTTCGCATCATAAAGGACTCGGTTTGTGATGCCGTCCTTCGTCATGGCGGCATGTATCACAGTATCTCGTCCAAAGGCCATGCCCAATTCGCTGCTTGTTAGGCAATCGATCAAGGTTTCCGGCCCATCTGGTGGCCTTAGCGCAGTTTTGCCCCGTTCCGAGCCATCCGAAGCCTGTAAAAGAACGGCGGCTTTCTCGTCGATTAGCCACGTTTTAACCTTCTCAAGCCCCGCCACGGCACGACCGGCCTTACGACCCATCGACAGCATATCAACGACACGGCGTGCCAGAAGACCCTCGACCTGATCAGTCAATCCAGCGTCTGCTTTCGCCGGGGCTTTGGCAGCACGGGCGAACAAGCCCTTGGCGACAGCCTCGTCAATCGTGGTACGGCTGGCCGAGACCCAAATGCCCCGACCTGGAAGCTTTTCCAGTACATCGGGAATAACCTGATCACCCGGGCCGATGACAAAACGGACAAGGCCCGATTTGCCTTCGGATTCACGAGTGACGATGCAAAGACGCTCGTCTTCCGATCTAGGTTTTTTCCAATGTACTTCGCTCACTTCGTTTCCTTCCGCGGCCTTCGTATCAGGTTTTAGACTCTGTTGCTTCTTCAGCTTCTTCAGCGGCCGCTGCTTCGGCATCTTCGGCCAACATCTCTTCGGTTACCCAGCCCAGCGCCAAACGCGCGTTCATGATCAACGCTTGCGCCTCTTCCAGACCAACGTCGAATTGCTCCAGCAGGCCGTCATCTTTAACGCGCTTGCCTTCAACGGTTGTGTAACCACCAGCCAGTTCCCAATCCGCGCAAGTCGCGAAATCTTCGAGTGTCTTGATGCCGTCTTCTGCCAAAACCGCAAACATCTGAGGTGTCAGACCTTCGTAATCTAACAGGCTTTGTTCAACGCCCAGCTCCTTGGCTTTCTCGATTGCCTTGGTATTGATCTCGTCCAGACATTCGCGGGCACGGGCCTGCAAATCTTCGGCGATCGCTTCTTCGAAGCCTTCGATTGTCAAAAGTTCGTCGATTTCAACAAAGGCAACTTCTTCGAGTGTAGAAAAACCCTCGGATACCAACAATTGCGCGACCAGTTCGTCCACGTTCATTGTTTCCATGAACAAGGTCGTGCGGGCAGCGAATTCGGCCTGACGGCGTTCGGATTCTTCCACCTCGGTCATGATGTCGATATCAAATCCTGTGATCTGGGATGCCAAGCGCACGTTTTGACCACGACGGCCAATTGCTAACGAAAGTTGATCTTCGGGCACAACCACTTCGATGCGGTCGGCCCCTTCGTCCAGAACAACCTTGGAAACCTCGGCCGGCTGTAGGGCGTTCACGAGGAACGTCGCTGCATCGTCATTCCAAGGAATGATGTCGATTTTCTCGCCCTGCAGCTCGTTCACAACGGCCTGAACACGCGAGCCGCGCATACCAACACATGCCCCAACCGGATCGATCGAGTTGTCATAAGAAATCACACCAATCTTGGCGCGGGAACCCGGGTCACGGGCGACGGCTTTGATTTCGATGATACCATCGTAAATTTCAGGCACTTCCATTTTGAACAGCTCGGCCAAGAATTCCGGCGCTGTACGCGAAAGGAAAATCTGTGGGCCGCGAACCTCGGCACGCACGTCACGGATGTATGCACGAACACGGTCGCCAGTGCGGAAAGCCTCGCGGTTGATAAGTTGGTCGCGACGCAGAACTGCTTCGCCACGGCCTACGTCTACGATCACGTTGCCGTATTCGACACGCTTAACAGCACCGTTGATGATCTCGCCAACGCGGTCTTTGAATTCTTCGAACTGGCGCTCACGCTCGGCTTCGCGAACCTTTTGCATGATAACCTGTTTCGCGGATTGCGCAGCGATACGGCCAAAGTCCATTGGTGGAAGCGGGTCGGACAGAACTGTACCAACCTCGGCGTCGGCCTGAATTTCCTTGCCTTCCGCCAGCGTTAATTCAGTCCACTGGTTTTCAACTTCCTCAACGATCGTACGGCAACGCTTCATGGTCAGTTCACCAGTTTTGCGGTCTATTGTTGCACGGATGTCGTACTCAGCGCCGTAACGCGAGCGCGCAGCTTTGCCGAGGCTCTCTTCCATCGCATTGATAACCAGATCGGGGTCGATCATTTTCTCGCGCGCTACTGCGTCAGCGATCTGCAACAACTCCAACCGGTTTGCACTGGTAATAGCCATAATTTATTCCTCTTCCGTGTCGGAATTTTCTTCCGTTTGAATTTCATCAAATTTTGATTCGTCGAAATCAACAGCTTTGCGGGCTTTCAATGTCTCGGCGATAAGTTCGTCCGTTAGCAGCAGCTTGGCCTCGGTAATCCAGTCGAATTCCAGTCCGATAGTGCCTTCGGGTATTTCAATCAGGATTTCGTTACCCTCAACGCCACGCAGAGTGCCATTGAAACGCTTGCGGCCGTCGATCATCTCGCTGGTCAGCAGTTTCACCTCATACCCCTCGAACCCCTCGAAATCCTTCAGACGCGTCAGCGGGCGGTCGATACCGGGGCTGGAAACTTCCAGCGCATACTCGCCCTCAATCGGATCTTCGACGTCCAGCACAGCGGACAGGGCCTGTGAAATATCGGCGCAATCGTCGACATCAATGCCACCATAAGGTTTATCGGCCATAATCTGCAGGAGCATGGTTTTACCGGAGATCAGGCGCAAACGCACCAGCTCATACCCCAGATCCTCGATCGCGGGGGTAACAATTTCGGCCAGACGAACGTCGATGGCAGTTTTGGCAATAAGGTCGGACATATCTCTCCAAGCACAAAAAAACGGGCGCGCGGCCCGTTACAATTTCCGGTGGAAGCTTGGGGGTGGAAGCCAATCTTGCCGCTGTTGGTACGGGATATACGCCCAGAGTCGCAGGATTGCAAGAGCTGCCTTAACGTGGATCTAAACCTTTAAAGAACAGCTCCTCGAGGAACTTGCTGCCGGTCGCGATCGGATCAGGGTCTTGATCACCCAAAACTGACCGCATCTGCGTGGAAAAGTCGGCATAATGTTGCGTGGTGGCCCAGATCGAGAAAATCAGGTGATAAGGATCCACCTGGGCTAAACGACCCTCGTCCATCCAAGCGCGAAACATTTTGACGGTACGATCTACAAGAGCTTTCAACGAACCGTCTAGTTCATTGGACAGACGCGGCGCACCGTTCAGGATTTCAATGGCAAACAGGCGGCTTTCACGTGGAAATTTTCGGGAAAATTCCATCTTTGCGCTGATGTAGCCCATGATTTCGGTATGCGGATCACCCAATGGGTCAATACCCTCAAGAGGCTGCAACCAGATTTCCAAAAGGCGGTTCAACAATGTCCGGTAGATAACGTCCTTACCGGAATAATAATATAGAATATTCGGCTTGGACAGCCCTGCAACTGCCGCAATTTGGTCCAGCCTCGTGCCCTGAAAGCCGTTTTTCGAGAATGCCCGCAATGCAGCATCCAGAATAACTTCGCGTTTCTCCCGCTGGATGCGCGTGTTTTTAGTGACCACAAGATACTCTCCCAGTTATTTTGGCGAGCTTACTGCATTCCCGATTAAGAATACAATCGTAAGTCGCGATAACGCCAAGACGCTTTCGCGTTTATCATCGCGGCCACTTGCAGCCCAGTAATATTGGGCAATTATACGCGGACCTCTGGGTAAAGTGTTGATTAGTCCAAGTTTCTTGCGGTCATAATAACGCCAATTCATAAGGATAGCTGCAATAGCCAAACCGATGGCCAGACCACCCCAAATTCCTTGGCCACCGAAATCCAACACGAACCCGAGTATATACGCCGCAGGGGCGCCCACCGCCCAATAGCTGAAAATCGCGATCACCATGTGATACGCCGCGATTCAATTTCGGGCGATCACGCGACGCTATCAGAATTCCCCACAGGTTCGCACCAAAATCTGTTAGTGGATCGCAACCTGACCACTTGTTCCTAAGGAATACCGCCGCTAGTATTCCCGAAAATTAATTTCGAGGTTTGAATGCCCCTTTTCCGCACCATGTTAATGGCCACAATAGTGTTCTTTGCCGACCGCATTTCAAAATGGATTGTTGTTGAATACATAGACCTGTCAGCGCGTTTTTATATCGAGGTATACCCTCCCTACATCAACTTTATGATGGCGTGGAATGAAGGGATCAATTTCGGGCTGTTCGGCTCCAACGACGATCTCACACGATACTTTTTGATTGCGATCGCGATTTCCATTGTTGTGGGTCTAGTGTTCTGGGTCCGAAACAAGGAGGGCTGGTTGGTGCCGCTTTGCGTAGGCGCAATTATTGGCGGCGCCTTGGGTAACGTGCTGGATCGGGTGGTTTATGGCGCAGTTGCCGATTTTCTTAATATGACGTGCTGTGGGATCACTAATCCCTTTGCGTTTAACATTGCGGATGTAGCAATATTTGCTGGCGCCCTCGGGTTAATCATCTTCGCGGACCCTAAACGAAAACACTAGATTCCAGCGTGGCAGAATCGGCAGCGATATGCTACACTTAGTGGTATGAACGCGCCCAACCCCAACATACCCTATGATCGGCTGCCTATACGGCAGCTTGACGATGCTGCCGCCAACCGGATCGCGGCGAGTGAGGTCGTGGAACGTCCTGCGTCAGCGGTCAAGGAACTTGTGGAAAATGCGCTGGATGCCGGGGCAACGCGGATTGATATTGCCCACGCTGACGGTGGCAAAACACTGATACGGGTGACGGACAACGGCCACGGCATCCCATCGGATGAAATGGTGCTGGCCTTGTCACGTCACGCAACTTCAAAAATCGACGGTTCGGATTTGCTGAACATTCATTCGTTCGGGTTTCGTGGCGAGGCTTTGCCTTCGTTGGGCGCTGTCGGACGACTAACTATTACTTCGCGTTTCACTGGCTCCTCCGAAGGAGCCCGCATATCCGTAAACGGCGGCGCAATCGGCCCAGTTGAGCCGGCCGCCCTGACAGCGGGCACGGTAGTGGAGTTGCGAGATCTGTTCCACGCCACCCCTGCCCGCCTGAAGTTCATGCGAACTGACCGCGCCGAAGCGCAAGCGATTGGCGACGTTATCAAGCGCCTCGCGATGGCCGAACCGCATGTGGGTTTCACCCTGCGCGACGTGACTGGCGGTGGCGAGGGTCGGGTGACCTTTCGGGCTGATCCGCAGACAGGCGATATGTTTGATGCATTGATTGGACGGCTTCGTGGCATTCTTGGCGCGGATTTCACAACGAACGCGATGCGGATTGAAGCCGATAGCGAAGGGCTGTTGCTGACAGGATACGCCGCCCTGCCCACCTATTCCCGCGGCGCGGCAGTCGCGCAGTTCTTCTTTGTTAATGGCCGACCCGTTAAAGACAAACTGCTGACTGGAGCACTTCGTGGGGCATATTCAGACTTCCTGAGCCGTGACCGCCATCCCGCCGTCGCCCTGTTCCTGTCCTGCGATCCGGAACGTGTGGACGTGAATGTCCACCCGGCCAAATCCGAGGTGCGATTCCGCGAACCGGGCCAAACACGGGGTTTGATAGTCTCGGCGTTGAAGCATGCGTTGGCCGAGGCGGGGCATCGCGCCTCAACAACAGTTTCCGATGCAACACTTGGCGCGATGCGGCCAGAATCTCCGCAAGGGCGCGTTTACCAAATGGACCGCGCCTCGCAATCCGCGTTGCGTGGAACTTACCAATTACAGCAAGTTGGCTTTCAGAATGGTTTCACAGACTTCGATCATGCCTCTGGCCGCGTCGAACCAGAAACCATTGTTGAAGAACGTAACGAGGCACTGCCGCTTGGGGCTGCTCGCGCACAGTTGCATGAAAACTACATCATCGCGCAAACCAACGACGGTATGATCCTTGTTGATGCCCACGCCGCGCATGAACGACTGGTATACGAGCGGTTGAAAAAGCAGATGGCCGAAAAGGGTGTCGCCGCGCAGGCGTTGCTGATCCCCGAGATTGTTGAAATGTCCGCTGATGACATATCACGGTTGCTGACCGCGGCCGATGACCTGACCGCACTTGGCCTAACTATCGATCCCTTCGGCGGCAACGCTATATGCGTGCGCGAAACTCCGGCGATCCTTGGCGAGGTTAACGCCCGTGCCATGATTGAGGACATCGCTGACGAACTTGCCGACCTTGGCCAAACCCAGACGGTCAAAGACCGGATCGAGGCAATCTTGTCTCGCGTTGCCTGCCATGGCTCGGTCCGTACTGGCCGCAGGATGTCGGCCCCCGAAATGAACGCCCTGCTGCGCGAAATGGAAGCAACACCCCATTCCGGGCAATGCAACCATGGCCGCCCCACCTATGCTAAGCTAAAGATGAGCGACATTGAACGCCTGTTCGGGCGCACTTAACGGAGGCTTCCATGCCTGAGATAACGCTGTCTAACCACCCGCTGCGCTATGAATTAAGCAACGAACTGCATGCGCGCCCGTTCCCTGAACTAGAAGCGCCGTGTCGTGCGGCATTCCTCGCGATCAAAAAGCCGAGCAAGGCGATAGAGCGAGATCGCGCACTAGATCGTAAACATCTAACCGATTTACTGGATCGACACGGTGTGGCGCATCCATCATCCGATGCGGATCACTATTCCGGCCAACTGGGCCATGGTTTCCTGAAATGGGAGTTGCACACCGAATTTGTGACCTATACGATTTTTGCCGATACGGTTGCTGAAACGCCGTTTGATCCGTCAGTATTTTCGATCTTCCCCGAAGACTGGCTAGCGGATGCGCCCGGCGCGGTGCTAACGGCGGCGCTGGTGAGAGTTGAGGAATACAAAGACGACGACGACCTAGATGACATTCTAAATACCAAAATACCGCACTGGTTTGTGCCGGAAAGCCTTGCCGCATCACATGTAATTGATGGCGAGGCCATTATCACCGGTGATTTTCGTATTGACGATGCCGGGTACATTCGATTTGCAGTTCTGACAAAGCCGGACATCGGTATGCGCCGCTTGGGGCGGATCGTGCAAAGGCTGTTAGAAATTGAAACGTATAAATCCGCGTCGATGCTGACGTTGCCAATCGCAAGAAACGTTTCGCGACGGGTTTCAAAGTTGGACGAAAACCTAACCGAAATAGTACAACAAATGGCCGAAGGTCACGGTAGCGAAATCAAAACGCTAGATCGCCTGCTGATCATGGCCGCCGAGATCGAGTTGCTGTCGTCCTCCACAGCTTTCCGGTTCGGTGCAGCCGGCGCTTACGAGGCAATCGTAACCCGTCGCATTTCAGTTTTGCGCGAAGAACGCCTAAAAGGGCGGCAACTGTTTAGCGAATTCATGACCCGTCGCTACGATCCTGCGATGCGAACATGTCGATCTGCCCAGCAACGCCTGACCGATTTGTCCGCGCGTGCCGAACGTGCTGCGAACCTGTTGCGGACCCGCGTTGATGTTGCCTCTGCCGAGCAGAACCACGAAGTGCTGAAAAAGATGGACCGCCGCGCCGCGCTTCAACTTCGGTTGCAAGAAACGGTCGAGGGGCTTTCTGTTGTCGCCATCAGTTATTACGCGGTCAGCTTGGCGGGGTACCTTCTGACTCCGCTGGGTTATAAATATGGCTATGACAAGACAGTTGTTCTAGCCGTGGTTACTATACCTATAGTTGGATTTGTACTCGCCACGTCACGCCGCATTCATAAAAAATTAGGACGTTAGCCCGTATACTGTCTTCTGACGCAAAATTGCGTGTGGGAGTTCAAGCGATGGATACTCGCGCCGGGGAAATTACGGATGCGAATAAACTAGGAGTAGATCCATACGCCCTACGCGATGCAGCTGGTCACTCAAACATCAACACAACGGACCGTTACGCTCGATTGAATGACGAGAACGCGAACAAGGTTGTGAAGTTGAGGGTGGGAAAGTAGATGCCGATTCCAAAAGTCGGAACAAAACTATAACAAACACGTTCCGACAACTTTCCGACAAAATTTGGAAAAACCGCTAAGTCATTGAAAACATGGTGACCCCTGCAGGACTCGAACCTGCAACCTGCTGATTAGAAGTCAGCTGCTCTATCCAGTTGAGCTAAGGGGCCTTCGTGTTGTATTAATCGGATTATCTTGTCGGCAGCAACACCTAATACCGACCGCTATGCTAAGGTAACCAATGGCTAAACTATATTTCAACTATTCGACTATGAACGCAGGCAAAAGCACGATCTTACTGCAAGCGGCCCATAACTATCGCGAACGCGGGATGGAGACGTATTTGCTGACAGCGCGACTTGATAACCGTGTCGGACGCGGACAGATAGGCAGCCGGATTGGTATTAGCGCAGAGGCGGATATGTTCGATACCAACAGCGATCTGTACGAGATGGTGCAAATACGCACTTCCGAAGGACCGTTCGTGTGTATTCTGATCGACGAAGCGCAATTCTTGAGCGAGGAACAAGTCTGGCAGTTGGCGCGTGTGGTTGATGATCTAAAAATTCCTGTAATGGCCTACGGCCTAAGGGTTGATTTTCTAGGAAAGCTGTTCCCCGGCTCGGCTGCATTGCTGGCATTGGCAGATGAAATGCGTGAAATTCGTACGATTTGCCATTGCGGTAAAAAAGCGACGATGGTGGTGCGGCAAGACCAGAACGGCAATACGTTGACGGCTGGTGAGCAGGTGCAGATCGGCGGGAATGAAACCTATGTTAGCCTTTGCCGCGTTCATTGGCGTAAAGCGGTTGGTGAATGACTAATGCATCCGCCCGCCGACTGGCACCTCTTGATCAGGCGTCAGCAAAACTATTCCACCATCTGCGTCCGGCACGCCCAACACCAAAAATTCGGACATGAACTTGCCAATCTGACGTGGTGGGAAATTCACAACTCCAACCACCATCCGACCGACCAGCTCGTTCGGCGAATAATGGGTAGTGATCTGGGCCGACGTTTTCTTCCGGCCTATCTCGGCCCCGAAATCGACCCATAGCTTGATCGATGGGTTGCGGGCCTCGGGATAAGGTTCGGCGCGGACAACGCGCCCGATGCGAATATCGGTTTTCAGAAAAGTATCGAAATCCAATTCAGACATAGTATCCTCCAATCACGCAATAAAAAACCGCCCGCCCCAAAAGGGCAAGCGGTTTTAATTGTTTATTACGCCGTGCTTATTTGGTGAATTTCTTCGCCATTTTTTGAAACTCGTTAGCGGATTCCTGAATGCTTGCGGAAACAACAACCAGCGCATCGGCGTTGGCTTTTTGTGCACCTTCAGCCAGCGCAGTCATTTCGCTCAGCGCTTTGTCAAACGCAGCCTTGGCGACTTTTCCCTGTGCTGCAACGCTATTGGCGTCGACTTTCGAAGGGTCAAAATCAGAAATCTGCTTTTGCGCTTCGGCGAGTGTTGCTTCGAATGCTTGAACTTGCTTAGCGAACAAATCTTGATAGCCAGCTGCGGCAGCTTTGTTTGCAGCAACTAGCGCTTCCATATTCTTCTTCTGGGCAGCCAGAATAGAGTCGGCGTCAAGGTTTGGCATTTGCGGTGTCGCGAACACTTTGGTGAAATCGTTGGCTTTGAAAAAGGCCGTCATCTGATCAAGATCAAACGGAAAGGATTTTGGGTCAATCATGGGAGGCTCCTGCGGGTGTTTGCTGTTTCGATAAAATACATATGGTGCGCTACGGCATGAAAGTTAGGCTCGGTAATTATGCAGTGCAACATTTTTACTCTCGAAGTTCCCGGCTGCGACCTGCAGCGGCCTTCACTGCCTCGCGTAGCAACGTTGGAAACCCTCGGCCCTCATCCATCAACACGCCCAATGCAGCAGCGGTGGTGCCGCCCGGACTGGTTACGTTTACGCGTAATTGGGTTGGGTCATCTGTGGCGCGCTCGGCCAGTTCTCCAGCGCCAGCAACTGTTGCCTTAGCCAATTGCATTGCTAAAGCAGGGGGTAATCCCTCGGCCACACCAGCGCTTGCCAAAGTTTCTATTAGGTGAAAAACGTATGCCGGACCGGATCCGGAAACCGCCGTCACCGCATCCATCTGATTTTCGTCGTTCAACCGAACCGTCTGTCCGACGGCTTGCAACAATCCCTCAGCCATCGCCATTGCAACGTCGTCAATTGATGCATTTCCGATCAACGCCGTAATCCCCCGCCCAACAGCAGCTGGCGTATTTGGCATGGCGCGAATTATCGGAGTTTGCGCACCCAGAACTTCCTCGAATTTTGAAATTGGAGTGCCCGCGGCAATCGACAGAAACAAGGTTGGCCCGTTTCCCAAAGCCGTGATTTGCGCCAACGCTTCCCCCATCATCTGAGGCTTCACGGCCAGAATACAGATCGCTGGCGCAGGCGGCAGCCCCTCGTTCAACCGCAACCCCGCGGCCTCTAGTTCAACCAGACGCGCAGAAGGATACGGTTCAATAATCGTGATCGAGGCAGGATTAACCCCGTTCACAAGCCATCCCTCAAGCATCGCGGTTCCCATTTTGCCACAACCCAACAGGACCAGCCCACGTTCGTTAATGGTCTCTAAAGACATCGGCATCTCCTGTAATTCAAGCGCGCCCGTATGCGTCTTCCATTGCAACCTTCATCGACTCTTCGGCGGTGCTATCCCCCCAACAGACCAACTGGAAGGCCGGATAGTACCGTTCGCACGCCACGACGGCGGCGGAAACGATGTCCTCGATTTGCATGGCAGACGCAGCCGCCCCGCCCGTCAAATTAAGCCCATATCGACAAACCATCATCGACTGCTCTCGCCAAAGGCTGAAAGCCCCAGTCCAGTTTTTGTCGTTTGTGCGGTTCAAAACATCATAAAGCGCGGGCAGCCGGTCCTCGGGTGGATCCATATCAAAGGTGCAGATCATCCGAAGCGTTTCATCGTGAGGGTGCCAAGCCAACGACAAAGCATAGTTGGCCCACGCGCCATCGATAATCATCGCGATCTGGTCGTCCGCGACACGGTCAAAATCCCATTCGTGGAAATGCGCCAAATGCTCGACAATATCGATCGGGTGGAAATCATCAGTCGTAATCTCTGTTGTATTCATATCCATCCCCCTAGCGACCCACACTACCGGTCGCGTGAAATACCACAACCCATACGATATATGGTGTGCCCAAAGCGAAATTTAGTAAAGGAAAATATTTCGGTTATCCACAGCTAAACCACCGAAATCGACGGTTTAAGGCAGTTTTGATCAACACTTCGAGGAATTCTACTTCTTGGCTGCTGCGCGTTTAGCCTTAGATTTCGGCTTTGCTTCCAGTGCTTCAATTCGCGCCAACAACGTAGCATTTTCTTCGCGGGCATTAGCTGCCATCTTGCGGACAGCATCGAATTCGTCGCGCGAAACGAAATCCCGATCCGCCAGCCAGCGATCCAGCATGGATTTCAGGGCGGTTTCCGCCTCATCCTTGGCTCCTTGCGCAACACCCATGGCGTTGGTCATCAACTGGGACATGTCGTCAAAAATACGGTTCCGGCTTTGCATCGCGATCTCCTTCATTGGTTGTTAACTGTTATATGGGACTTCACAAAGGTTTTGCCAAGCACGACCTTGACTTTATCAGCCTGCAACAGGACTCTGCCCCGCGAACGGAGGCCTATATGCTATTAGCTTTACCCTTTCCCAACATTGATCCCGAGATTTTCGCGTTCGATGTAGCTGGCTTTAATATCGCACTGCGCTGGTATGCGCTGGCCTACATCGGCGGACTGTTGATCGGCTGGCGTGTGATCGTCAGGCTAATGAAACGTGAATCCGTTTGGCGGGGCGCGCCCCCGATGTCACCAGACAAAGCTGAAGACCTTCTAACATGGCTAATTCTAGGCGTGGTGCTGGGGGGTCGGCTTGGATTCGTGCTGTTTTATCAATCTGAATACTACTTCGCCAATCCCGCTGAAATCTTGAAAGTCTGGCAAGGCGGTATGTCCTTTCACGGTGGGTTCGCAGGTGTGATTATTGCTACCATCCTGTATGCAAAACGGCACAAGCTACCGTTGTGGTCGGTTGCCGACGCCATCGCAACGGCCGCGCCCATCGGGTTGCTTCTTGGCCGCATCGCTAACTTCATCCGCCCCGAACTATGGGGCCGCCCGACAACAATGCCTTGGGCCGTTGAGTTCCCCGGCGCAGAATGCCCTGACACTTGGTTGTTGGTCTGCACGCGCCATCCAAGCCAACTTTACGAAGCGGGGTTGGAGGGTCTCGTCCTCGGTCTCGTTATCCTCTGGTTAATCACACGTCGCAACGCACTACACTCTCCCGCCCAAATCACCGGCGTATTTTTCCTTGGATACGGCCTCGCGCGAACGTTCGTGGAAATGTTCCGTCAAGCAGACGCCCAATTTGTCTCGTTGGATAATCCGTTCGGATATGTCATTCACCTCGGCAACGCTGGCCTGACACAGGGCCAAATCCTTTCGCTGCCGATGGTTTTCGTCGGTATAGCCCTGATAATCTGGAGCCGAAGACGCACATGACCGAACTGACCAAAACCCTAAAATCCCGTATTTCCGAAACTGGGCCGATCAGCGTTGCCGAATACATGCACATTTGCCTTAGTGACCCAACGCACGGTTATTACACAAATCGCGACCCGTTTGGCCCTGACGGCGATTTCGTTACAGCCCCCGAAGTTTCCCAAATGTTTGGCGAAATGCTGGCCCTTTGGTTGATTCAGGCTTGGGTAGACCAAGGCCGCCCCGATAAATTCGCACTGGTTGAACTTGGACCGGGTCGCGGAACACTTATGGCAGATATCCTTCGCACCGCCGAGGCCATGCCAACCTTTGTTGAGGCTGCCGAGGTTTGGCTGGTGGAAACCAGCCCGGCCATGCGTCGCAAGCAAGCTGCAACGTTGATAATGGAAACAACTCCGAACTGGGCAAATTCCGTCGACGATTTGCCAGACCTGCCGATTTTTGTCGTTGCGAACGAGTTCTTTGACGCGCTGCCAATCCACCAGTTCAGCCCAAGCGATGCCGGTTGGCGTGAACGTATGGTTGACGTGATCGACGGCAAACTTGCCTTCACGCTTGGCCGTCCGTCTCCAAATGCTGATCTTGATGAATTTTTCACCGGACTGCCTGAAAACCTGTTCGCCGAGGTCTCCTATACTGCAGAAAACGTCGCGGCCGTTCTTGGTGACCACATCGCCAAGCATGGCGGAGTGGCGCTGGTTGTCGACTATGGTGATTGGGATGGAGCCGGAGACACATTACAAGCTGTGAAAAACCACGATTCCGTTAATGAATTGGATCACCCGCATGGTGAAGCCGACGTAACCGCCCACGTGAACTTCGCGGCAATTGCCCGCGCGGCTGGTGCTGCAAGAACCGAAGGGCTGGCGCCGCAAGGCACATTCCTTGAGCGCATCGGGATAAACCAACGCGCGCAAACGTTGGCTGGTGGCGCCGATAAGAAAATCGTCGAGGAAATCGGTTCAGCCCACCATCGCCTGACCCACCCTGAAGAGATGGGCACTTTGTTCAAGGTCATGGCCATCGTTCACAAGGACGCGCCACACGTCCCGGGATTCGAAGATGACGTCGAAGCACCTGAATAGTCCCGAACTGGACCCAACACGTCACGGGTTTTTCGCCCGCGAAGGCGGTGTTTCGGGCGGGATTTATGCAGGACTAAACTGTGGGCAGGGATCAGATGACGCACCGGAATTGGTGCAAGAAAACCGAACTCTAGCCGCCACCGCTGTTGGTGTGCAGCGTGAGCAATTAGTATCCTTGCACCAGATCCACTCGACCAAAGTCGTTGAGGTCAAAAAACAATGGTCCAGCGCCCGCCCGCATGCCGACGCTATGGTAACAAAAACCAAAGGGATCGGACTTGGTATACTGACTGCAGACTGTGCTCCAGTGCTATTCACGGACCCTGACGCAGGAGTCATCGCCGCGGCGCACGCTGGCTGGAAAGGTGCAATCTACGGCGTCACCGATAGCACCATCGATGCAATGATCAACCTTGGCGCCACTCGCGAAAACATCGCCGCTACCGTTGGCCCGTGTATCAGCCAAGCCAACTACGAAGTCGGCATGGAATTTTTTGAAACGTTCGCTGACGAAAACCCTGACTACACGCGCTTTTTCATCAACGGGAAAGACGGCAGAATGCAGTTCGACCTGCCCGCTTTCGTGTTACACCGCTTGCGTAATAGCGGGATAAAAACTGCAAGTTGGATAGGTGAATGCACCTACGCGAGTCCTAAGAAATACTTTTCGTACCGTCGCACAACGCATGCCAGAGAACCTGACTATGGTCGTCAAATTTCGATCATTCACCTTTAGGTCTGATCAATCGCACGATCTTCAATTACGCTGAACGGAACCCCCGGTTCATCCTTTGCACAGCGGATCACCAACGAAGTCTTAACGCTGGCTACATTATCGGCGGAGGTTAACTCTTCGGTAAGAAATTGCTGGAACGTGGATAGATCAGGCGCGACGCATTTAAGGATGAAATCGATTTCGCCGTTCAGCATGTGGCATTCACGCACGAACGGCCACCCGCGTGCTTTGTTTTCAAAATCTGATAAATCCACTTCGGCTTGAGAATGCAGCCCCACCATTGCGAACACTTGCACTTCGAAACCCAAATCGCGCGCATTTACATCCGCATGATATCCTTTGATATATCCAGACTCTTCCAACGAGCGCACACGGCGTAGACAAGGCGGAGCGGATATCCCCACACGCGTTGACAGCTCTACGTTTGTCATTCGGCCTTCGGCCTGTAGCTGTGCTAGAATTTTCCGGTCAATCGGGTCGAGTTTACTGCCTGACATATTTTTTCCTGCTCGTTTGAAGTTTTCTTATTATGCGCAACACCTTCCAGACGCAATAATATTTCGTCAATCTGTCGTATTATTTCGCAGCTTGAATCCACTTCACAGGCGGGGGTGCACGGCCTATACATCTATCAACTCAAATATAAAGGTTACTAAAATGTCTGAAACCCACCATACCCGCGTTCTGATTATCGGCTCTGGCCCTGCGGGATATACTGCGGGCGTTTACGCCTCGCGCGCCATGCTAGAACCAACGCTGGTTCAAGGCATCCAGCCCGGAGGACAGCTGACGATCACTACTGAAGTCGAAAACTGGCCCGGCCATGCCGAGGTTCAGGGCCCCGACTTGATGATCCAGATGGAAGAACACGCACGTGCTGCCGGAACCAACATCATCGCCGACCACATTGCTTCGCTTGATTTGTCCAAACGCCCGTTCACCGCGCTCGGTGATACCGGCACAACCTACACGGCCGACGCCGTGATTTTAGCGACCGGCGCTCAGGCAAGATGGCTTGGGATGGATACCGAAGATAAATTCAAAGGCTTTGGCGTATCCGCTTGTGCCACATGCGACGGGTTCTTCTATCGCGGGCAGGACGTGGTTGTGATCGGTGGTGGCAATACTGCAGTTGAGGAAGCACTATTTCTTACCAACTTCGCGTCCAAAGTAACGCTTATCCATCGTCGTGATGAACTGCGCTCCGAGAAAATCCTTGAAAAGCGCCTGTTAGATAATCCCAAGATTGAACCACTGTGGTTTAATGAACTGGAAGAAGTCTATGGAACAGACATGCCGCTTGGTGTCGAAGGCGTGCGTGTGAGAAACGTTAAAACCGGTGAAATCACAGATATACCATGCAAGGGCGTGTTCATCGCGATCGGGCACGCGCCAGCATCCGAGCTGGTTATAGACCAAATGGAAACGCATATGGGCGGCTATGTTGTCACTAAACCGGACAGTACTGAAACCTCGATTCCGGGTGCGTTCGCGGCAGGAGATATTACCGACTATAAATATCGCCAAGCCGTGACTTCGGCCGGTATGGGCTGCATGGCTGCGCTAGAAGCGGAACGTTTCCTCGCTGCTGAAAAATAACAGGCATTTATTCCGGTTTAGCAAGAAGCATCAGCAAAACGTGCTTTTCGGCAGGATAAAGTACGTTATTGTTGGCAGCCGTCGAATTATAAAGATAAACGGGGCCAATCACATACCCCGTTTATCTTTCAAAATTCGAGTATAAAAATGCCAAACCAACCCCTCACTCCGATCCCCGAACTATACGTCTCTTATGACAGTGCGCAGAAGCTGAAAGTCGAAGCTGGAGAGCTGGAGAGCTGGGATTTAACAGCGCGTCAGCTCTGTGATCTCGAACTGCTGCTGAACGGTGGTTTCAATCCGCTGAAAGGGTTCTTGAGCGAAGGCGATTACAACAGCGTCGTCGACACTATGCGCCTTTCCGATGGCACACTTTGGCCGATGCCTATTAATCTGGATGTGTCCGACAGCTTTGCCGAGGCCGTGAAGCCGGGCCAAGACATCGCGTTGCGTGATCCTGAAGGTGTTATTCTCGCTATTCTGTCGGTTACCGACAAGTGGACTCCGGATTTGACACACGAGGCTGAAGCCGTGTTTGGCACCAACGACATCGCGCACCCAGCCGTTAACTATCTGTATAATACAGCCGGAAAGACCTACCTCGGCGGGCCTGTTATCGGCATTCAAGCCCCTGTCCATTATGATTATCGTGGTCGCCGCAACACGCCTAACGAATTGCGGGCGTACTTCCGCAAAATGGGCTGGCGGCGCGTTGTTGCTTTTCAGACCCGCAACCCGTTGCATCGTGCACATCAGGAACTGACGTTCCGTGCCGCTAAAGAGGCACAAGCCAACCTACTTATTCATCCGGTTGTCGGCCTGACGAAACCAGGAGACATCGACCACTTTACCCGCGTGCGCTGCTACGAGGCAGTGCTGAATAGATACCCGCCGTCAACGACCTCGCTTAGCCTGTTGAACCTCGCCATGCGGATGGGCGGCCCGCGCGAGGCAGTCTGGCACGGCCTGATCCGCGCCAACCACGGCTGCACACATTTTATCGTTGGTCGTGATCACGCCGGCCCGGGTAAGGACTCGACCGGGAAAGATTTCTATGGCCCCTACGACGCGCAGGAGCTGTTCAAAAAGCATGAAGACGAGATCGGCGTCGAAATGGTGGATTTCAAGCACATGGTATATGTGCAGGAAAAAGCCCAATACGAACCGATCGATGAAATAGACAAAAACCTGACCATTCTAGACATTTCCGGCACCGAGCTGCGCCGTCGTCTTGCGGAAGGCCTAGAAATCCCCGAATGGTTCTCGTTTCCAAATGTAGTGGCCGAGCTGCGACGCACACGCCCTGCCAAGTTCAAGCAAGGCTTCACCGTTTTCTTCACTGGCTTGTCCGGTTCCGGTAAATCCACAATCGCTAACGCGCTTATGGTTAAGCTGATGGAGATGGGCGGCCGCCCTGTCACCCTGCTGGATGGCGACGTCGTGCGTAAAAACCTGTCCTCAGAACTGGGTTTCAGCAAAGAACACCGCGATCTAAATATCCGGCGCATCGGTTTTGTTGCTAGCGAGATCACCAAGAACGGCGGTATCGCCATATGCGCCCC
>JAPYON010000216.1 GCA_029938175.1 Paracoccaceae bacterium
TTGGTACAGTTACTATGGACATCAAGGCTGCTGTTGAAGCTGCCAAAGGTGGCGAAGTGCAGTTCCGCGCTGAAAAATCCGGTGTTGTTCAGGCTGGTATCGGCAAAGCCTCGTTCGACGAGGCAGCCATGGTTGCCAACGTTAAAGCGTTTGTTGCGGCTGTGCAGAAAGCCAAGCCTGCCGGTGCTAAAGGTGCCTACATGAAAAAGATTTCGCTTAGCTCGACTATGGGCCCTGGCGTATCAATCGACGTCAGCGCTGCTGTCGCCGAATAAGGAATTCCCCCGCTGCAAGGCGAGGGATGTTTCGGGCTAGCAATAGCCCAACTGTCCAAGATGGCGGGTGATCGCAAGATCATAATTCCTGCCTGAGACGGGGAACGATCAGAATCAAACGGGTTTTACACTCGGGCGAATTTGGCGGGAACCTGGACACCCGAACGCTGAAACGTGAGTTTCAGTGAATATGAGCCGGAAGGGGAGACCCTTCTATAATTTGGAGTAATATTGTGGATAGAGCCCAAAAAGAAGCAGTGATCAATGAACTTGGTCAAATCTTCACGGACTCTGGTGTCGTTGTAGTTGCACACTACGAAGGCCTCACAGTTGCAGAGATGACGAGCCTCCGCCTCAGCGTTATTGACGCTGGTGGTGCTGTTCGTGTCGCCAAAAACAAGCTCGCCAAAATCGCTCTTGATGGTAAGCCTACCGCTGGTATGGCAGACTTGCTTACAGGAATGACTGTCTTCGTATACTCGGAAGATCCGGTTGCAGCAGCGAAAGCTGTTCAAGCCTTTGCCAAAGACAACGACAAACTCGTTATTCTAGGCGGATCCATGGGTGAAGACGTACTCGACCCAGCTGGTGTTAAAATGGTTGCGTCCATGCCGTCGCGTGAGGAGCTTCTTGCTTCGATCGCTGCGTGTCTGGGTGCACCTGCTTCGAACATCGCTGGTGCGATTGGCGCGCCTGCATCGAACATCGCGGGTATTCTTTCTACCCTCGAAGAAC
>JAPYON010000110.1 GCA_029938175.1 Paracoccaceae bacterium
CAGAATGGTGCAAGCCATCTGTTCAACCAGGGAGAAAATTATGAAAAGACTACTTATCGCGACGGCGGCCTCAACGCTGATCGCTACGTCGGCGTTTAGCCACGAAATCAACGTCGGGATTATTCTCGGCTTCACCGGTCCAATTGAATCACTGACACCTGCTATGGCTTCTAGCGCTGAATTGGCGTTTGACGAAGTTAACGCTTCTGGCCTTCTGCTGGGCGGCAAAAGTTCCATCGTTGCAGTTCGCGGCGACTCGACTTGTATCGATTCTGCTGCGGCGACTGCTGTTGCCGAGAAACAGATCACTGCCGACAACGTTGCCGCCATCATGGGCGCTGACTGTTCCGGTGTAACTGGTGCGATTGCATCGAACGTTGCTGTACCTAACGGCGTTGTAATGATTTCGCCTTCCGCGACATCGCCTGGTCTGTCGACAATCGACGACAACGGTCTGTTCTTCCGTACAGCACCATCCGATGCCCGTCAGGGTGCGGTTATGGCTGACGTTCTTATGGACAAAGGCATCACCGAAGTTGCTGTAACATACACAAACAACGACTACGGCAAGGGTCTAGCCGATGCGTTCGAAGCATCCTTCAAAGCACTTGGCGGCACGATCACTATTTCGGCTGCGCACGAAGACGGCAAAGCGGATTACTCGGCTGAAGTTGGTGCGCTGGCATCTGCCGGTGGCCAAATTCTCGCAGTTCTCGGATATGCTGACCAAGGTGGTAAAGGCATCATCCAGGGCGCGCTTGATAGTGGTGCATTCGAAACGTTCGTAATGGGCGACGGTATGAAGTCCGTGTCTCTGATCGAGGCTATCGGGTCTGACCTGAACGGTTCCATCGGCACACAGCCTGGTTCGGATGGCGAAGGTGCCGCAATTCTTGCTGGCATGCTTGATGTAGGCGGCCCATTCACAGCCGAAAGCTATGACGCGGCAGCCCTGATCGCGCTAGCCATTCAGGCTGGTGGTTCTGCTGAACGCGCATCCATTGCGGCAAACGTTCTGAGCGTTGCCAACGCACCGGGTGAGATCATCCTTCCGGGTGAGCTTGCTAAAGCTCTGCAAATCCTCGCAGACGGTGGCGAAATCAACTACGAAGGTGCATCCGGCGTAGAACTGATTGGCCCAGGTGAAGCTTCTGGTTCTTACCAAGAGTATGAAGTCATCGACGGCGCGTTCGTAACACAGCGCTACCGTTAATCGGTTCTTACAATAATACAGGGCAGCCCGATGAATTTCGGGCTGCCTTTTCGCATTTAGGAGACAGTGGATATGATCAAGGTTGATAACCTGCATATGCATTTTGGCGGGATCAAAGCGGTCAACGGGACTAGCATTGAAATTGCAAAAGGCTCTATTACCGGATTGATTGGACCTAACGGCGCTGGAAAAACCACGCTGTTCAACGTAATTGCCGGACACTACAAGCCAACTTCGGGCTCTGTGACACTTGATGGTGAGGATATCACCGGACTGTCGCCGCACGAGTTGTTTGGCAAAGGGTTGCTGCGGACCTTTCAAATCGCACATGAATTCTCGACCTTGACCGTTCGCGAAAACCTGATGATGGTGCCCGGCGCACAATCAGGCGAGACGCTGTGGAACGCTTGGTTCAAGTCTGACGAGGTGCGCGAGCAGGAAATTGAGATCGTACGCAAAGCTGACGAAGTTATCGAATTTCTTGAGATTTCCCAAGTAGCGGACGAACTGGCGGGGAACCTTTCCGGCGGTCAGAAAAAGTTGCTGGAACTTGGGCGCACCATGATGGTCGACGCCAAGATTGTGTTCCTCGACGAAGTAGGTGCGGGCGTTAACCGCACGCTGCTTAATACCATTGGCGATGCAATCCTGCGCCTGAACCAAGAGCGCGGCTATACGTTTTGTATGATCGAACACGACATGGATTTCATCGGACGTCTGTGTGATCCGGTCGTCTGCATGGCCGAGGGGCAAGTTCTGGCCCAAGGCACCGTGGAAGAGGTAAAAAACAACGAGGCGGTGATCGAGGCGTATCTTGGTACCGGACTTAAGAATAAAACCGTGGGGGCGAAAACATGAGCTTTCTGAGCGGTGAAAACATGACGGGCGGATACGGTGGCGCGGATATTCTGCACGACTGTACTATTGCCGTTGAAAAGGGCGAGATCGCGGTGATTGTTGGCCCTAACGGGGCTGGCAAATCGACCGCGATGAAAGCAGTTTTCGGGATGCTTAGCATTCATACCGGTCGTGTAGTGCTGGACGGGCAGGACATTTCAGGCCTGTCCCCGCAGGACCGCGTAAAGGCGGGTATGGGGTTCGTGCCACAGAATAACAACGTGTTCACAAGCTTGACGGTGCAGGAAAACCTCGAAATGGGGGCCTATATCCGCACCGACGACTTTTCCGATACCATGGAGCAGGTGTTTGACCTGTTTCCTATCCTGCAAGAAAAACGCCACCAGCAGGCAGGCGAACTTTCGGGCGGTCAACGCCAGCAAGTCGCCGTTGGCCGCGCGCTCATGACTCAGCCGCGTGTGTTGATGTTGGACGAGCCCACCGCAGGGGTTTCACCCATCGTGATGGACGAGCTGTTCGACCGGATAATCGAGGTCGCGCGCACTGGCATCGCCATCCTGATGGTTGAACAAAACGCCCGCCAAGCCCTGAACATTGCCGACAAGGGCTACGTTCTTGTGCAGGGTCGCAACCGTTACATTGACACCGGCGAGGCGCTTTTGGCGAACCCCGAAGTCCGCAAATCATTCTTGGGGGGCTGAGAAATGGAAGATTTTCTTAACGCAATTATCCTGTTTTCGAACTTCGTTCTGGTACCCGCCACAGCCTACGGCGCACAACTCGCGCTTGGAGCGCTTGGGGTGACACTGGTTTTCGGCATCCTGCGGTTCTCGAACTTCGCGCATGGTGACACGATGGCATTTGGTACAATGGTAGTAATCCTCGTGACGTGGTGGTTCCAGTCTATGGGGATTTCGATCCACCCACTACCGACTGCACTGCTGGCGCTTCCGTTCGGTATTCTGGCCACGGTGGGCATGCTATTGGCCACGAACAGGCTGGTCTATCGGTTCTATAGAAGGGTAAAAGCGGCGCCGATTGTGTTTGTTATGGCCTCGGTCGGGGTGATGTTTGTAATGAACGGGATCGTGCGGTTCGTCATCGGACCAGACGATCAACGATTTGCCGATGGCGAGCGGTTCATTGTCAGGGCGCGTGATTTCAAGGAAGCAACAGGCATGGCCGAGGGGCTGACGATCAAGGTCTCGCAAGCCTTGACGCTGGGCATCGCAATCGTCGTGGTGATAGCGCTGTTCTGGTTCTTGCAGCGGACACGGACAGGCAAATCGATGCGGGCGTTCTCGGATAACGAAGACCTAGCGTTGCTGTCAGGGATTTCCCCCGAACGCGTTGTGATGATCACATGGATCATCGCCGCCGCGCTGGCGACCATCGCGGGCACGCTTTACGGGTTGGACAAAAGCTTCAAGCCGTTCACCTATTTCCAACTGTTGCTGCCGATATTTGCCTCGGCGATCGTCGGAGGCATCGGCAGCCCGTTGGGCGCGATTGCGGGCGGGTTCGTGGTGGCATTTTCAGAGGTTACGATCACCTACGCCTACAAGAAATTCCTCAAATATATGCTGCCCGAAAATCTGGAGCCGGACAGCTTGGTACAGCTTCTGTCCACCGATTATAAGTTCGCGGTGTCCTTCGTGATCCTTGTGCTGGTGTTGCTGATAAGGCCGACGGGTATATTCAAGGGGAAAGTGTTATGATCATTAATCGCAACGTCCTCTTGTTCGCAGGCATGTTCGGCCTTCTGGCTATCGTCGGTTTCGGTCAAAGCTGGTCAGTGGCGTTAACAATCTTCAACCTTTGCTTGATATCGGCAGTCATGGCACTGGGCGTCAACATCCAGTGGGGCTACGCGGGCCTGTTCAACGTCGGCATCATGGGCTTTGCAGCCCTTGGCGGCGTGGCGGGCGTGCTTGTGTCCAAACCACCTGTGACAGCGGCATGGTCCGCGGGCGCAGCGGGCATCGGCCTTGCTATTATCTCGCTGGGCGTGACCATCGCGGCAACGCTGTATGCGCGGCGCAAATTGACAGGGCGCGCACGTAGCCTCGCCAGCTTTGCCATCATTGTTGCAGGTTTTTTCATTACACGCGGGATATTCGACCCTTCGGTCAGCGCGATTGAAGCGATTGAGCCGGCCAAAACCGGCTACCTCGGCGGGCTTGGCTTGCCGATCATATTCTCATGGCTTGTGGGCGGGGTATTCGCCGCCGGTGCTGCATGGTTGGTTGGAAAGATCGCACTTGGGCTGCGATCGGATTATCTGGCTATTGCGACGCTTGGGATTTCCGAAATCATTATCGCGGTGCTGAAGAACGAGGATTGGTTAACGCGGGGCGTCAAGAACGTCGCGGGGTTGGGCCGACCTGTTCCGCGCGAGATAGAATTGCAGAATTCAGACTGGTTTATCTCGTTAGCTGATACGTTGGGTACGAACGTTATTTCGTTCAGCTCGATCTTTGTAAAACTGTCCTATTCGGTCCTGTTCACGATCGTCTTATTGGCCATCCTTTGGTTGTCCGAGAAGGCGCTGAAATCCCCCTGGGGCCGCATGATGCGCGCCATCCGAGACAACCGCGACGCCGCCGAGGCCATGGGAAAAGACGTTACGCGCCGCCATTTGCAAGTATTCATTCTTGGCTCTGCCGTGGTGGGAATCGCGGGCGCGATGCTGACCACGCTGGATGGGCAGTTTACGCCCGGCACATACAACCCGTTGCGCTATACGTTCCTGATCTGGGTAATGGTTATTGTTGGCGGATCCGGCAATAACTGGGGATCGGTTCTGGGTGGTTTCCTGATCTGGTTCGTCTGGATCGAGGCGGAACCGGCGGGTGCATGGATGATGAATGTGATAACCTCGGGCATGGCCGAAGACAATGGAATTCGCGGCCATCTGATCAAATCCGCACCGCACATGCGCCTGATGGTGATGGGGATGATTTTGTTGCTAGTGCTGAGATTCAGCCCGAGAGGGTTGATACCGGAAAAAGGAGGGCGATAGAC